>JBNLAL010000095.1:0-6230 GCA_050302115.1 Gammaproteobacteria bacterium
GTTTTTATTGCGCCTTCGAATGTTCCCCAAACCGGGACTGAATAAAGACAAAGAAGGTGTAAAACGTATCATGAAACTCATGTTGCCCATCCTGTTTGCTGTGTCGATTGTGCAAATCAATTTGTTAATTGATACTTTGATTGCCTCCTTTCTGGTAACGGGCAGTATTTCCTGGCTGTATTTTTCTGATCGACTGGTTGAATTCCCGTTAGGCGTATTCGGAATTGCCCTGGCAACAGTTATTCTTCCAAATCTGTCTGAAAAACATGCCCAGGGTTCAACAGACAGTTTTTCCAATATGCTGGATTGGGCCTTGCGTTGGGTTTTTATGATTGCCTTACCGGCTGCGGTGGGATTGGCCACTTTGGCGGGGCCACTATTAACCACACTTTTTCAGTATGAAGAATTTACGCATTATGATGTGGAGATGGCCAGTCGCAGTTTGATGGCCTACTCAGTGGGTCTTCCCGCATTTGTCTTGATTAAGGTATTGGCGAGTGGTTTTTTCTCCAGGCAGGATACGAAAACACCGGTCAAGATTGGGGCAATTGCCATGCTGGCCAATATTATTATGAATTTGTTGTTGGTTGGGCCGTTGGCACATGCCGGTCTGGCACTAGCGACATCGTTATCGGCCTGTTTACAGGCATTCTTATTATTTTGGGTTTTAAAACGCGAAGGCGTTTATCAAGGGAATGAGGGCTGGTTAATGTTTTTCATAAAAGTGCTGATTGGTATTCTGGTTATGGGTGTGCTTATTATTTTCGGTGCAGGAGAATTGACAACCTGGTTTGACTGGAATGTATTTGAGCGCGTATTTCACTTATTGATCTGGGTGATTGCAGGTGTTCTGGTTTATTTTGTCTTGTTGCGCGCATTTGGCATGCGTTTACGAGATATGACAGCGCCTGTTTGATCAGTATAATCCGGGGTTTTGATTAGCAGATGGAATTTATCCGCGGACTGACAAATCTGGGGCGTAACAAACAAGCCTGCGCCGCAACGATTGGTAATTTTGATGGTGTGCATCTTGGACACCAGGCTGTATTGGAGCAATTAAAGTCCAGTGTTTCTGGAACCGATTTAATCTCGACAGTCCTGATCTTTGAACCACAACCGATAGAATTTTTTTCTCCGGAAAAAGCGCCATCCAGATTGACGCGCTTACGCGAGAAATTGCAACAGTTTGAGCAACATGACATCGATCGAGTGGTTTGTCTCAGGTTTGATGAAACATTAGCCGACCTGTCTGCAACTGAATTTGTTGAGCAGATTCTGGTAAATGCATTAGACGTTAATAAATTGATTATTGGAGATGATTTTCGTTTTGCCAAAAACCGTGAGGGCGACTTTCATTTTTTAATCGATGCAGGGAAAAAATTTGGTTTCGATGTCAGCATGACCGAATCATTTAATACTGATAATGAACGTATCAGCAGTACGTTGATCAGAAAGGCGTTGGCAAATGGTGATATGGCCAGGGCAACGAAAATGTTAGGTCGACCTTATCGTATTAGTGGTCGAGTAGTGCATGGTGATAAGCGCGGAAGAAAATTGGGTTTTGCTACAGCAAATATAGAATTGCACCGTTACTTTTCACCTGTAGAAGGAATTTTTTCTGCACGTGTTTATGGTGTGGAAGAGAATCCGTTGGATGCGGCTGTTTATGTGGGTTCCAGACCGGTCTTTAAGGGTGATCGTGTTTTACTTGAAGTACACATACTGGATTTTGATGCGGATCTCTATGGAAAGCATTTACAAGTTGAGTTTTTGGAAAAGTTAAGAGGTGAAGGGCATTTCGAATCAGAGTCAGAATTGGTTGAACAGATAAAAGAAGATATTGAACAGGCCAGATTAAGTCTGGATAGAAATAAACCCAATGAATTGATTACAACAATAAGTTAAACAATGACAAGTTATAAAGACACATTAAATTTACCCAGGACAGATTTTCCGATGAAGGCAAATCTGGCTAACCGTGAACCTGAAATGTTAAATCATTGGCAGGAAACGGATCTGTATCAACAAATCAGGGATAAGAGAAAAGGTAGTAAGCATTTTATTTTGCATGATGGACCTCCCTATGCGAATGGCGATATTCATATTGGACATGCCGTAAATAAAATTCTGAAGGATATTATTGTTAAGTCACAGGGATTAAATGGTTTTGATGCGCCTTATGTTCCAGGGTGGGACTGTCATGGATTACCAATTGAATTACAGGTTGAAAAGAAAGTGGGTAAGGCTGGTGTTAAGGTTGATGCCAAGACTTTCCGTGATGCTTGTCGTGACTATGCCAATAAACAGGTTGATAACCAACGAACCGATTTTAAACGACTCGGCGTATTAGGTGATTGGGATGAACCTTATCTCACCATGAACTTTAAAACCGAAGCGGACATAGTTCGTTCGTTAGGAAAGATTATCTCTGCCGGGCATCTGCATAAAGGAGTTAAACCGGTTCATTGGTGTACGGATTGTGGTTCTGCATTGGCTGAAGCCGAAGTTGAATATGAAGATAAAACATCTCCTGCTATTGATGTTCGATTTCGAGTTGTAGATAAAAATAAATTATTAAAATTATTTGGTGTTGACGCTGCACTTGATTCTGTTTCTGTTGTTATCTGGACAACGACTCCCTGGACACTTCCTGCAAACCAGGCTGTGGCATTAAATGCCGAGTTTGAATATGTAATGGTTCAGGTTGATGATGAAGCTCTTGTACTTGCCAATGGTTTGTATGAAGACGTCTTGTCACGAAGTGGTATTGAAGACTATCAAGTGCTGGGAACTTGTTCAGGTTCAAGCCTGGAAGGTTTAAAACTGGAACATCCTTTTTATGATCGTATTGTCCCTGTTATTTTAGGTGAGCATGTGACGTTAGAAGCAGGTACCGGTGCGGTACACACAGCACCTGGACATGGTCAGGACGATTATATTGTTGGCCAACGATATGACCTACCGGTTGATAATCCTGTCGGCGATAACGGTTGCTTCTTGTCTAATACGGAATTGTTTGCCGGTGAGCATGTTTTTAAAGCAAATGCTTCAGTGCTTTCTGTGCTTGAAGAAAAAGGTGCCTTGTTACATCAGGAACCATTGCAACATAGTTACCCGCATTGTTGGCGACATAAAACGCCGATTATTTTCCGTGCAACACCACAGTGGTTTATCAGTATGGATGCCAATGGTCTACGTGAACAGGCTTTAACGGCAATTAAGAATGTAAACTGGAAACCTTCGTGGGGTGAAGAACGTATATACGGAATGATTGAGAATCGTCCAGACTGGTGTATCTCACGTCAACGTACCTGGGGTGTGCCGATTGCTGTATTCATTCATCGTGAAACACAGGAATTACATCCTGACACATCAAATCTTATTGAAAAGGTTGCAGGAAAGATCGAAGAAGAGGGCATTGATGCCTGGTTTGAACTGGATGCTAAAGAGTTGCTTGGTGATGATGCGGAAAGTTACGCGAAAGTCACCGATACACTGGACGTCTGGTTTGATTCCGGTGTGACTCATAATACAGTATTAAATGCTGATAAACGTTTAAGTTTCCCTGCTGATCTTTATCTGGAAGGTTCCGATCAACATCGTGGCTGGTTTCAATCATCATTACTAACATCGGTAGCAATGCATGATGGTAAAGAACCTTATCGTAATGTTGTGACGCATGGTTTTACCGTAGATGCAAAAGGCATGAAGATGTCGAAGTCGAAAGGTAACGTCGTGGCACCACAAAAAGTAATGAATGCGCTTGGTGCTGACATCTTGCGTTTATGGGTAGCAGCTACCGATTATCGTAACGAGATGAGTGTTTCAGATGAAATTTTAAAACGCATGGCGGATGCCTACCGTCGTTTCCGTAATACGGCGCGTTATTTATTATCAAACCTGGAAGGGTTTGATCCTGATAAAAATCTTGTTGCTTATGATGATTTATTAGAACTTGATAAATGGGCGGTTGAACAGGCAACCGAGTTACAGGAAAAAATTATCAAGGCCTATAATAATTTTGAATTTCATTTGATCTATCAAATGCTGCACCAGTTTTGTATTGTCGAGATGGGTGGATTCTATCTGGATATCGTTAAAGACAGGCAATACACTACACAAAAAGACAGTCTGGCAAGACGTTCAACACAAACAGCAATGTATCATTTGATCGAAATGTTAGCGCGCTGGTTTGCTCCTATATTAAGTTTTACTGCGGATGAGATCTGGAAATTTATTCCAGGTAAGCGTAGTGATTCGGTTTTTCTGGAAGATTGGTATTTAATGGAAATTAATGAAACTGAATCGAAAGAACGTAAGCAGGTTTGGGAAGCGATTATTCCAATTCGTGATGAAGTGAATAAGCAACTTGAAAAACTGCGTGTTGAAAAAGTGATTGGTTCATCTTTGGATGCGGAAGTTGATCTCTATTGTGACGAAAAAGTTTTGGAGCAATTGAATAAAATTAGTGATGAATTACGTTTTGTTATGATTACGTCTTATGCGCGTTTGCATAATATCAACGAAAAACCTGCTGAAGCGATTGAGTCTGACGTTCCAGGTTTATTTATACTTGCAACTGCTTCCAGTCATAAAAAATGTGTGCGTTGCTGGCACCATCGCGAAGAGATTGGTCATGATGCAACACATCCTGAGCTTTGTGATCGTTGTATTAAAAATTTGCCTGAAGGTTTTAAAATATGATAAAGATATTGAAATGGCTGATAATTTCAGTTGTTGTCATTGTTCTTGATCAATTAACGAAACATTCAGCATCACAAGAACTGGTGTTATATCATGCTATTCCGGTTTTTCCGGGCTTTAACCTGACCTTAATGCATAATACCGGGGCTGCATTCAGTTTCCTGAGTCAGGCGGGTGGCTGGCAACGATGGTTTTTTATTACGCTGGCTATTGTGATTAGCATCGCTATCCTGATCTGGATGCATAGTGTTCCTGCCAATAAACGTTGGTTACCGGCCGCATTGGCCTTTGTTCTCGGTGGCGCTATCGGCAATCTGATAGATAGAATTAATCATGGTTATGTTGTCGATTTTATTGAGGTTTATTATAAAAATTATTACTGGCCAGCGTTTAATATTGCTGATTCAGCCATTACAATAGGTGCCATCATGTTAATAATCGATGCAATATGGCTGAGTAGTGACAGGAAAGAAGGCTAGGATACTGTTATAATTATTCTCATATTTTAAACAAATATTTATTTAGACAGGATAGAACCAGATGCAAATTTTACTCGCTAACCCACGTGGTTTTTGTGCCGGAGTAGACCGTGCCATTGAAATTGTTGAACGCGCGTTGTCTTTGTTTGGAGCGCCTGTCTATGTCCGTCACGAGGTCGTCCATAACAAATATGTTGTACATTCTCTGCGTGACAAAGGTGCAGTTTTTGTTGAAGAACTGGATGAAGTGCCTGATAACTCAACCGTAATATTCAGTGCACACGGTGTTTCAAAAGCAGTGCGTGAAGAGGCGGCGAGACGTCAGCTTCGTGTATTTGATGCCATTTGTCCGTTGGTGACGAAAGTTCATATGGAAGTTGGTAAATATCAGGATGAAGAACGTGAATGTATTTTGATTGGACATGAAGGGCATCCTGAAGTCGAAGGTACAATCGGACAATACAGACCAAAGAACGGTAACGGCGGTATGTACCTGGTTGAATCGGTCGAAGATGTGATGAAGCTTGAAGTTAAAAATCCGGAGTTTTTGGCTTTTGTTACTCAGACAACCTTATCCATGGATGATACAGCTGAAGTGATCGATGCCTTGAGAGAACGCTTTCCCAGGATCGATGGACCGAAGAAAGAAGATATTTGTTATGCAACACAAAACCGTCAGGATGCAGTTAAAAAACTGGTGAATAAATGTGATCTAATCCTGGTAGTAGGTTCACCCAATAGTTCAAATTCAACTCGATTAATGGAAATCTCACAGAAGGCAGGTGTGCCGGCCTATTTAATTGATGATGCTTCTGAAATAAAACAGGAATGGCTTGCAGGAAAGGAAAACATTGGTTTAACTGCAGGTGCTTCAGCACCGGAGGTCCTTGTTGAAGCTGTTGTTGCCAAACTAAAAGAATGGGGAGCTTCTGTAGTTAATGAAAATCCCGGAATTACAGAAAGGGTTGTTTTTTCTTTGCCTAAAGAATTATTACAGGAAAAAAAGGCGGTTTAAGAACCGCCTTTTTTATCAGCGTTTTCCTCAAC
>JBNLAL010000096.1:0-6135 GCA_050302115.1 Gammaproteobacteria bacterium
ACACAATAGCAAGCACCCTGCCGTGATATTCTTCTGCAATTGAATCAAAGGTAATATCAACACTTGGTTTATAGGTTGTATTAACCGGTTCATCACTAACATTTAATATAAAACCTCGACCGTTTTTCTTTAGGCGCATTTGTCGACCACCTGGAGCAATATAGGCACAGCCCGGTTGCAATACATCACCATCCTGTGCTTCCTTAACATTGATAGCACACATTTTATCCAGACGTTCTGCGAAAGCACCGGTAAAACTGGCTGGCATATGTTGTATTAATAATATTGGTAATGGAAAAGAAGCCGGTAAAGTTTTTAATACTTTCTCAATGGCGATTGGCCCACCGGTTGAAGCACCAATAACGGCTAATTGATACCCCCTGACACTGGCTGTTTTTGTTGCACGTAGCGATTCAGGTATTTTTATCTTGGGAATATTAACATCAGTTTTATTTTTGGATAAAGAAATAACCCGTTCGCAAAGTTTTTTTACTGCATCTTCTTTTTCAGCTGCAATATCTTCAAATTTCTTGGGCAAAAAATCTGAAGCACCTGCATCCAATGCTTCGAATGTCGCTTTTGCTCCCTCATGTGTTAATGAAGAAAACATGAGTATTGGTGTGTTTTTTGTTTCGCGAATCTTTTTAACCGCAGTTATGCCATCCATCCTGGGCATTTCAATATCCATAGTAATAATGTCAGGACTAAGTAATTTCACTTTTTCTACTGCATCAATACCATCTACGGCTTGACCTACTACTTCAATATCCGGATGTGAAGTAAGGAATTCTGAAATCCTTCTACGAAAGAAACTTGAGTCGTCTACAACAAGTACCTTAACCACACCAAACCCCTGTAATTACTCCAATGATAAAACCCATATCCTTCCTCTTAATAACTACTTGCCCTGGCTTGAATGAGGCTAGGCAAATCCAGAATTAATGCAATATTTCCGTTACCGGTAATCGTTGCGCCTGCCAGGCCTTTCGTACCTTGAAGTAACGCTCCTAATGGTTTAATCACCACTTCTTCCCGACCAACGAGTTTATCTACCAGTAGTCCCACGTGTTGTGTACCAATAGTTACAACAACAACATGTGCCGAATTTCCTTCATAACCGGAACTGTTCTTGGTCAACCAGTTACTTAAATAAAAGAGAGGAACCGGCTTTCCTCTGACAATAATGACGCGCTTCCCGTCAACCATGTTAATGCGGTCCGTATCCAATTCGAGTATTTCATTGACATTAACCAGAGGTAAGGCAAAGGTCTGTTGTTCTTCTCCCAACTTGACCATTAGCGTTGGCATGATCGCCAGTGTTAAAGGTACTTTAATTGTCATAGTCGTACCTTTACCTTGCCTGGAATCAATATCGATAATTCCGTTTAATTGATTAATGCGTGTTTTAACAACATCCATACCAACGCCACGCCCGGAAATATCAGAAATTTCCTTTTTGGTTGAGAAGCCGGGAAGAAAGATCAGATTATAGACTTCTTTATCTTCCAATCTGGCAATAGCATCTTCATCCATTAATCCTTTTTCAACAACGTTCTTCCTTAAAGCATTGGCATCAATACCTGCACCGTCATCGGCAATAGTCAATAAAATATGATCACCTTCCTGCTCTGCTGATAACACAACCGTACCCTGTTTGGGTTTGCCGGCTGCTTCACGTACATCTGGCATTTCTATGCCATGGTCGACCGAATTTCGAACCAGATGAACCAATGGATCAGCCAAAGCCTCAACCAGGTTCTTATCCAGATCGGTTTCTTCACCTATCATCTCCAATGCAACATCTTTCTTCAGGCTTCTTGCCAAATCCCTGACCACTCTTGGAAAACGACCAAATACTTTTTTGATGGGTTGCATGCGTGTTTTCATTACCGATGTTTGTAAATCAGCCGTAACCACATCAAGATTACTGACTGTTTTACTCATATCATCATGACCAATCTCAGCTTCAAGATTGGCTAAACGGTTACGCACCAGTACAAGCTCCCCAACCATATTCATAATGCGATCCAGTGTACTGGTTTCTACCCGGACTGTTGTTTCCGCTGCAGGTGCGGCCGCCTGTTTAACCGGTGCACTACTTTTTTCAGCTACCGGTTTTACTTGAGACGCCGGTTTTGTCTCAGCTTTGGCCTGTGCTACCGGTTCAGATTTTTTCTCTATTACTTCGTTGGATTTGTTTTCATTTTCAGTTTCTTTAAACGCGCCTTTTTTCTTGGCTTGAAGATCATCAAGTAAGGCTTCGAATTCATCATCGGTAATATTGTCTGAAGGGTCCTCTTCTACTTCTGATTTAGCTTCTACTGTTTCAGCAGGTGCGGCAGGCTCTTTCACCGTATCTGCGTTTTCGATAGTGCCTACCGGCACACCACTATGTGTCCCCTTACCGTGCAATTGATCCAGTAAGGCTTCAAATTCATCATCAGTAATATCATCAATTGAAGCTGATGATTCAGATGTATTTTCTTCTTCTGTTTTTTCTTCAATTTCCACAACAGCTTCAATTTCCGGTTGAGCTTCTTCCATTACGTCGGGTGTTTCCTGCTGTTCTGCTTCTGGCTGATTATCTTCTGTTTGTACTTCATCCTCTGATTGCGGAACCGACAAGACTTTTAAACGCGCCATAAGATCGGCATTTGCAGGTGTGGGATCGATTGCTTGCTGAATTTCCTGAAACATATTGTTTACGACATCCAGCACTTCAAGCACAACATCCATTAAATTGGCATCTACTGAACGCTGTCCCTGACGTAAAATATCAAATACGTTTTCTGCCGTATGACAGACGTCAACTAAAGGTTCTATGGCCAGAAAACCCGCACCACCCTTGATAGTATGAAAACTTCTAAATACAGCATTCAATAAATCCTTATCGTCGGGTTGCGTTTCCAATTCAACTAATTGTTCATTCAATAATTCCAGAATCTCTCCAGCTTCAAGGAGAAAGTCCTGCATTATTTCATCGTTTAAATCTATAGCCATCTCTTAATCCTTAATTATTTTTTTAAAATATTGGCACTATGATTTAAAATCCCAGACTGGATAACAAATCATCCACGTCATCCTGTCCTGACATCACTTCAGGATTATCTTCCTGATTAATTTGTGGACCTTCTGCAGAAATATTTTTTACTTCCTCGTTACCTTGACCAATTCGACCCGATTTTTTTATGACACTGACCAGGTTTTCTTCCAGGTCCTGTACCAGACCGATTACTTGTCGAATAATTTGTCCGGTTAAATCCTGAAAATCCTGCGCCATCATGATGTCAGACAAACCTTTGTTTAATAATTTTGCGTCTGATTCAACTGAAGCCAGAAAAGTACTGATCTGTTTACTCATCTGTTTGAATTCATCCACGTTCATCTCCCGACGGGTAAAACGATTCCATTCATCATTCATACGGGTACCAATTTCTTCCAGGTCACTGGCAATGGGTAATGCTTCTTCTACTGCAGCCAGGGTACGATGAGCAGATTCTTCTGTTTTATCGATAACAAAGTTCAACCGTTCCCTTGCATCAGGAATTCTGCTTTCTGCTAAATGAGTGATCCGTTCGTCATCACGAAACATCCCCAATGAATCATGTAACTGTCGTGTAAGCTTTCCGACTTCCTGAAATAACATGGACTCATGTTGATTCAATAAACTTTGAATAATTTGATCAACCTCTCCGGTATTTCCCTGTTCCAGATTGCTGACCAGTGACTTTGCCAAAGAAAGCCGCATATCAATTGGTTGTTGCACTTCTGCTGTATCAGTCGTCATTACTGTTCCCCTTATGCGGCTTCAATACGTTCAAATATCTTGTCTATTTTTTCCTTCAAAGTCTGTGCGGTAAATGGTTTCACTACATAACCATTTACTCCGGCTTGCGCAGCTTCCACAATTTGATCCCGTTTTGATTCAGCTGTCACCATTAACACAGGTAATGAAGCAAGTTCCGGATCTGAACGAACTGCTTTTAACAAATCAATACCCTGCATTCCCGGCATGTTCCAGTCGGTTACCAGAAAGTCATACTTGCCACTTTGCAACATGGGTAAAGCTGTTTGACCATCATCAGCTTCGCTGGTATTGGTAAATCCCAAATCCCGTAACAGATTTTTTATAATTCGTCTCATAGTGGAAAAGTCATCCACTATTAGTATCTTCATTTCTTTATCCACGGTCCGCCTCCAAATGATGTCGAATTCCGTTTTTAAATCCTGTCTTTTTAAACATAATCATTACCCTGTTTAATCTTCAAAGAACATTCGTTGTATTTTTGCTTTTAACCTAATTAGTGCCTGAGAATGTATTTGACATACCCTGGATTCACTTACGCCAAGTACTTCACCTGTTTCCCGTAAGTTCAATTCTTCATCATAGTAAAGCGACATCACTAACCGTTCCCTTTCCGGTAAAGAAGATATAGCCTGTGCAAGAACTTCTTTAAGATTATCTTCCTGCAGGTTTTCCAAAGGACCGCTAATTTTTGCACTAAAACCATCAACGACATTGGCATCTTTCGATGGGATATCCTCAAAACTGACTATCTGATGACTACTCGCATCCTGTAGTACATGATGATATTCCTCGAGTGACATCCCTAACCTGTCTGCTACTTCACTATCTCTTGCATCTCTTCCCTGTTCAGTTTCAATTTCTCTCATAGCCTGAGAGATTTCCCTCACCTTGCGATGTAACGAACGTGGTGTCCAATCACCTTTCCTGATTTCATCCAGCATCGAACCACGAATGCGGATACCCGCATAGGTTTCAAAACTGGCGCCTTGAGAGGCATCGTAATTTTTTGCAGCTTCTAACAATCCAATCATTCCGGCTTGTATTAAGTCTTCTACTTGTACGCATGCAGGTAATCGACTTATCAAGTGATAAGCTATTCTTTTTACCAGCGATGCATGTTCTTCAACCAGTTGATCCTGAGTTAAAGCATCAACATTTGCTGTTTGTTTATATGCTGCCAATTCGTGACTCATGACATTGCCCTCGATGGAACAGTATGTTGAACATTGATCATCTGTTCCGCAAAAAAAGACAGACGTCCACTTGCTCTGGCAGTCCTGCTCTTTTTATCGACCTCCAATGCCAATTTCTTGAATGAATTTATTGCCTTTGAATCGGGATAAGATAGATAAAAGGGGCGACGCTGCCTGACAGCACGTAAGATATTGTCATCCTTGGGAATTACCCCTATCAAACTCAGGACAACATCAAGAAATTTATCGGTGACTGAGCATAAGCGTTCATATAATGCACACCCTTCACCATCTGTTTCTACATTATTGACAACAATCTGGAATCGATTGATTCGATGATCACGGTTCAGCGTCTTTATCAATGCATAGGCATCAGCAATCGATGCCGGGTCATTGCAGACCACAACCAATACTTCCTGGGCTGCACTGCAAAATCTGACCACACTATCCGATAGACCTGCTGAGGTATCAACGATTAATACATCCGTACTCTCTTCAAGATCATCAAAAGCATGTACCAATCCAACATGTTGAGAAGGACTCAGTTGGTTCATTATTTTTATGCCTGAAGCAGCAGGAATAATACGAATACCAGCAGGGCCGGTTATCAATATATCTTTCAGTGCACATTCACCTTCAATCACATGAGAAAGATTACGCAGAGGTTTCAGGTTTAATAGCACATCTATATTTGCCAGACCTAAATCGGCATCCATCAATGTAACGGACTTATCTCTTTCTGCTAATGCCAACGCTAAATTAATCGATATATTGGTTTTACCAACTCCACCTTTTCCGCTGGCTACGGCCAATACCTGGGTTATGTTCCTATATTTTTTATACATAGTTACTCGTTAATGATTTAATACGTGTTCAAATTCATTATGACCAATCGTCTGCTCCAGGTGCTCTTCATCAAAATTAATCTTGTTTTGATGCGCACGACTAACTACTCTGGAAACCAGGTCATAAGGGTTTAATTTAGGCATATCATCAGGTACTCGTTGACCATCACAAATAGATGCAATGGGTAATGATTTCTCTATCGTGACTGATAGCAATCCACCGAGTGAAGCTGCTTCATCCAGTTTGGTCGGGATGCAACAATCCGGACGTACAGATTTATAGGTATCA
>JBNLAL010000097.1:0-6100 GCA_050302115.1 Gammaproteobacteria bacterium
ATTTAATGCTTATAGAGAATTAAGAATAGTAAACAAGTCAAAGAAAGTATTATTAACTATGAGTATTCTGGCTTTGCTAGGTCCTATCGCCGGGCTGAGCGGTTATTTTTTTCTTTCTGAAAATGTAACTGCTTTAGGTTGTATTATGCTTTTTTCTTCCGGGGGTATCCTGTATCTGATATTTCAGGACATCGCACCTCAATCCCATTTGAAGAAACATTGGGCACCGCCGTTGGGTGCCGTATTGGGTTTTTGTTTTGCGTTGTTTTGTGACATGTTGGTAAATGGTTAATACAGGGTAATTATCTTTTTTGATTTCCCTGTAAACCGCCAGTATGTATGGCAATAATTTTGTATCCTTCTTTAAAGTGGTCCTTTTTTATTAGATCAAATAATCCAAATAACATTTTGCCGTTATAAATCGGTTCACTCGGGATGTGTGTTTGTTTCTGAAAGGCGTCGATAAATGAAAGTAGTTGATCGCTTTGTTTAGCAAAACCGCCAAAATGATAATCAAAATTAATCGACCAGTTATTCTTTTCCGATTGCAGAATTTGGTGAACATCGTTTTCCAGAAAACCTTTTCCTTTAAGTGCTGAAAAGCCGAGGACAGCTTTGTTTGCTGGTAATGCCTTTGCAAGTCCAGCAAGGGTAGTCCCCGTACCGCAGGCCAGGGTCAGGAGATTAAATTCCTGCTTAATGTCATCCAGTATCTCAGCGATACCGGCTAAGGCATATTGATTGGCACCGCCTTCTGTAATCCAGTAACCGTCATAGGTTTTTGCAGGCCTGGAATCAGGATCACGATATTGTCGGAGATCACGAAAAGTTTCCCGATTAACAAAATGCAGTTGCATCTTCCATTGTCTTAGATCTTTTAGCGTCTGGCTTTCCTGTTTTGGTTGTTCTCCGCGGATGATCCCGGTGGTTTTAATATTTAATTTGTAACCGGTGTAGGCGAGGGCATGGAGGTGATTCGAGTATGCACCACCCATGCTTATCAGGTGGTTGTGTCCGGTTTCCAGGGCATGTACCAGATTATATTTAAGTTTTCGCCATTTATTACCGGAGATGACGGGATGCAACAGGTCTTCACGTTTTACCAATAACTCAATACCGTGATCAGACAATAAAGGGTGAGCAATTCGTTGCAGTATTGCAGCATCGTAATTAATACCCAGTTCATTCTCGATTTTATTAATGTCGATCATCTAAATATATTAAACGTGAATAACGTTGTCTAAACTGGGGTATTATAGCGGTCGTTCAAATTTTTATTGGAGTATAAAAGTGAGTACTTTCGATGACGTATCAGTTGTAATCCAGGCTAACATTTATTTTGATGGCAAAGTTACCAGCAGAACAATCCTGTTCCCTGACGGAACAAAAAAGACATTGGGTATCCTGATGCCCGGTGAATACCATTTTAATACTGATGCACCGGAACACATGAAAATAACGGAAGGTCTGGTGGAATACAGGTTGAATGAAAATGATGACTGGAAAAAAGTAGAACAGGGCGGTGAGTTTAACATTCCTGGAAATTCTTCTTTTGATATTCGTGCAAAAATTGTTACAGATTACATCTGCTCTTTTTTATAAGTTTTAACTCTGAATGAATTTTGATGTTGTCATCATCGGGGGCGGCGCTTCCGGTTTGTTGTGCGCTATTACTGCGGGACAACGTGGCCGTCGTGTGTTGGTGCTGGAGGGCAGTAACAAGGTTGGTAAAAAGATACTGATGTCTGGCGGTGGCCGTTGTAATTTCACTAACCTGTATATCGAACCGGATTGTTTTCTATCATCCAACCCTCATTTTTGTAAATCTGCTTTAAGTCGTTATACACAATGGGACTTTATCGAGCTGGTCAAGAAACATGGCATTGCCTATGAAGAGCGTAAGCATGGACAATTATTTTGCAAGGAGTCAGCAAAAGAAATATTGGCAATGTTAATCAATGAATGTGAACAGTTTAATATTCAGATACGTACTCTTTGTGAAGTTAAAACAATCAGTCAGCTTGATGAATCAGGTGGATTCAAAATAAAAACCGGTCTGGGCAATTTTAAATCAGTTAGTTTAGTTATTGCCTGTGGAGGGTTATCTATTCCTAAAATGGGTGCAACGAGTTTCGGTTACCAGGTCGCGAAACAATTTTCTATCCCGGTTATTCCAACTCAGGCGGCACTGGTACCGTTTACATTTAGTGATCAATACAAGGAAATCTTTGAACGCTTAAGTGGCATTTCCCATAACGTCATACTTTCAACTGAAGATAAACAATTTGAAGAGAGTATTTTATTTACCCATCGTGGTCTAAGTGGTCCGGCTGCGTTACAGCTGTCCAGTTACTGGCAACAGGGGGAAACAATTTCAATAAATCTGTTTCCTGCAACTGATTTAAAATTACTTTTAAAAGAGGCTAAACAAACCCAACCAAATTTATTGTTACGTAATTTTTTTACACAATACATGGCAAAAAAACTGGTGCAGGAGTTACAGGAATTATTCTGGCAGGATGTAAAGGAAAAACCAATTACTGATATCAGTGATAAACGTTTGAATGAAATCTCTGCAAAATTATCTTCCTGGCAATTAAAACCATCCGGTACGGAAGGATACCGGACGGCTGAAGTGACTATGGGTGGTGTTGATACGGATTATCTTTCTTCAAAGACGATGGAATGCAAAACGGTACCCGGTTTGTTTTTTATTGGTGAAGTGGTTGACGTCACCGGTCATCTTGGCGGGTATAACTTTCAATGGGCCTGGTCTTCGGGGTATGTTGCCGGACAGGTTGTTTAAGTTAAAGCCGTATCCATAAATGTTATTCCATCCCAACCGTGTTGAATGAATTGCCGGATGTTTTGATGACTATCACCATCAGGATCACCCAATACTTCTTCACGATAGTATTTACCGAAGCAATGTAAGGTTTTTTCTTTATCCAGCTTATGTAGCAAACCAAAGGCTAAAATTTTACAGGAACCTTCATTTTGGCCTGCTACATTTTCCTGATTTCCATTTTTAAAAGCGGTGGGTGTATAGCTGTAGTTAGCTTCAATAACCTCAATTGTGTCATTGAATTCAACAGATTCAGGGTTTTTATCAAGCTGATCCAGAAATTCTTCCAGGGACATACAAATTAATGCTCATGCCCGCCCGGTCCGTGTACATGGCCATGTTCCAGTTCTTCTTCCGTTGCATCACGCACTTCAACCAGTTCTACTTCAAAATGTAATTGCATTCCGGCCATGGGGTGGTTGCCATCAACAACAATTTCATCACCATCTATTGCAGTGACCGTTACGATAACAGGGGCACCACTTGATGACTGTGCCTGAAATTGCATGCCTTCCTTTATTTCGACCTCTGGTGGAAACATGTCCTTGGGGACACGTTGGATCTGTTCGAGGCTACGTTCTCCATAGGCATCTTGCGGTTCTATTACAACATTAAGCTGATCCCCTGCCTGTTTACCTTCCAGCGCATTTTCCAGCCCCGGAATAATATTTCTCGCACCATGCAGATAGCTAAAACTACTATCCGTGGATTCATCGATAACGTTGTCATCCTTGTCTTTCAGGGTGTAATTCAGGGTTGCGACTTTGTCTTTGGTCAGCTCCATAATGGCCTCCGATAGTGTTGATGCCCTTTCATGCCAGCTGCCGTAGTGCCAGAATAACCAGGCTTTTTATGTTTTAGTGAATAAGCGCTACTATGCAGTTCTGAAATCAATATATCAAATTTAATTTGGAACTATCTCAAAACAACTGTCTAGATAGATTCCTGATAACAGTCGGGTTTGTAATGAAAAGTTTAATGTTGTTCATATTATTAATGATTACCAGAAGTGTTATTGCTGCACCATCGGGAGCGGATCTGTTGATGGCATGCGAGGATTCTCTAAAAAACGGATTTCAAAGCACGAGAGGTATGATGTGCATCTGGTATGTTACACCTTGTGATTGTAACCACGGCGATAAAAAAACGGTGCCACGTGTCTGTTTGCCCGAGGACATATCACACGAAAAATTAGCCCGGGAAGTTATCACAAGCTTAAAAGAACATCCTGCGTATCAAGACCATACTGCAGAAATGGCTGCAGGGTTGATCCTGTCTCCCAAATACCCTTGTGATTAATTAATCCAGTTTTAAACTGGATTAATCAGGCTGCGTCTTCCTGTTTTACAGGAGCTTGTGTTCCATGCAATTCAGAAAGTGCAAAATCATAGGCGTCCCTGAAATCCAGTAATGCGGCTTTTTCCGATTGCTGCATTTTTACAAACAGGCCGAACTGGGTTTTGTATTTCAGGTTGCCAATGGACATTGAACCAATACCCAGGAACGTCGATCTTTCCATTTCGACGGGCTTATATTTATCATTTGCTTCTATACCTTCAATGCCTGTTGGTGGAACGGCATTGGTATCTGCTGCAACTATTGCTTTTTCAGCGAAATCGAGTTCTTCCTTACCTAAAATTCGTACCCCCGCTTTGGCCGCACAGATAATGACTTCGGCATCTTTCAGGGCCCTGACTTTTTCAAGATGAGTCGTTGCCTGTACCCAGGGGACATTCACGCTATAGCGTTCGCAGAAACGTCGTGCAACATTGGCATCATCATCAGCAGTTAATTGGCAAAGTGTTGAGTTCGCACCTTGTTGTGCAGCAAGTACCGCAGTACATAACCCAACTGGGCCGGTACCAAAGACGGCAACGCTTCGATCTTTTATTCCCTTTCCGGTTTTTGAATTTAAAGCCTGTTCAACCAGGGCTACTATACTGGCTGACGTGGTATAGGCGCCGTTGGGATCAGCAAAAACACCCACTTCAAATGGGCCGACCATGGCTTTTTTCGCATTTTGAAACATATCTGTACACAGGTGTACATCGCGGCCACCGAGAAAAATACCGGTATCGTTAAAACGTTTCGGGGGACGGCAGAATATGGCATCTTGAACCATCGGTATAACATCATCCGATTTAATACCCGTAAACGGAAGTATTTGTGTAAATCCTGCATCAGCGGCAAGCGTGACATCAAATGGACTAATATGATTATCCGGCACCAGGATATAGAGCATACGTTGAGTCATTGTTTTTCCAACCTTCTTATTAAGTAATCGTCTCTGCAATCAAAAGAGAGTGCCGATAATTTCTATGGCACTATCACTTATGTCTATAGCGACCTGACGACGAGAATCTTGAGGTTTTGGAAAGATTTTTTAAAACAGCAGCTTGAAAGCCCTACGATGCAGGAAAAAAGTTAATTTTGATTAGTGTCCTTATCACGGAACAATTGATGGCATGCGGCACAAGTGCGTTCCAGACGGACATAGGCTTCATTTAACAGTCTGTTTTGTGTTGTATCGACAACATTAAAATCATAGTTATTGGCAATTTGCTGAACATTTAAGGCCTCATCATAAAGTTGACCTGCCATTGCTCTGAAGATCACAGCCTCATTTTCTTCCAGTTCGGTTTCCGGAATTCGGGAGGACATAATTTCGGCATAAAAAAGTAATTCTTCTACCGCTTCGACCATATCTGCCAATTGTGATTCGCTGAGGTTTTTATCTTCAGAAATACCTTCTTCATGAACGATGGAGAACATGTTTCGCATAATCGCGATGAGCCGTTCACTTGACTCGGCATGTAATTGTTTATTGTCAGCCTGTTCACCACCTGCAAATGCAAGCGGATGAAAGTTGATTAAAGCGGCGAATAAAAAAAGAAATACAAGCGAAGCATAAGATCGTTTCATAGGTTACATTTTTAAAGTTATTATTGGTTAATTAATGAATCAGCCAGTTTCTGTGCATTCGGGTGACTCAGTACAAATTGCTTTAAAACAGATTCTAACATTTCAGCATGTTGAATATTACCATGCGCTCTGGATTCTTCTATATCATCCAGGATCATTTGTTTGATTAAGAATTCACCATTTTCGGTCTGTACCAGATAGTCACCGAGTTCCAGGGCCGTGATTTCAGGAATATGCTCGTGTTCTGCAATAGCGGCGACCTCATCTTCGGTCAAACCACAAAGTGCCATACAATCTTCGAAAGTCAACATAGTACTAACTCCTCTTTATTGC
>JBNLAL010000098.1:0-6088 GCA_050302115.1 Gammaproteobacteria bacterium
GTAGAGCAACGCCGGGAGCAGTTGCCGAGCCAACGCCGAGATCGTGCAAAAAGACAATTTTTAGGGGATTCTTGGTTTGGTGAGACGAATGATCGCGGGTAATAACAATAGGTCACCGACCAAAGCAACAAACATGGCAAGCCCGGTTAATAATCCAAAATTAATTGTCGGAATAAAATTTGAAAACGACAGGATGCCAAAGCCAAAGATGATGGCAACCGAAGTGTAATACATAGCTTTGCCAATGCCGCCATGACAACGGTCGATAGCAGCCTCGTAATCCATATCGAGTGGATATTCTTTTTGCATGCGGTGTATATAATGAATCGTGTCATCCACTGAGATACCGATCGTGATCGATGCTATGGTGATCGTCATCATATCCAGTGGAATTCCGAAAATGCCCATTAGACCCAGAATTAATACGGCAGAAAAGATATTCGGAATAATCGCGATCAGTGCCAATTGAATATTACGAAACAGGATCATGAACATGATCAATATCGCAACAAAAACCGCACCGATAGTCAGGATTTGCGAACGAAATAAACTTTGCAGCATATTGTTATACAACACCATCATACCTGTCAGGTGCACCTGACCTTCTTCAAAGCCGGCTTCGTTGATTAAATAGTCGTGAATATCGGTTAATAATTGTTTACGGTTCAGGTTCGGATCCGATTCAATGATGCGCATGTTGAACCGCGCCTCATTGGAGTCTTCAGAAAGATAAGGTTGTACCAGTTCGTCAGTAATATTATCGGGAATACGTTTACGCACGACAGCCAACTCAAATTCATCAAACGGGGCACCGTTTAATTTTTCAACAATGTTAATCGACGTTACGATAGAAATAACCTTACCGATAACCGGATAGGATTCCAGGTATTGTTGCAGTTTTTTACCTTTATCCAATGTATTCGGGTTTAACCAATAGCTGGTTTCAGCAGCTTCATCGTCAAAAAATAATTCATCCAGTTCATTAGTTCGTTCGGCCAGTTCTTTTTGTACTTCGATAAAATCCTGATCCGGATCAATAACAATATCGAGTGGCATGGTGCCACCCAGTTGATGATCTATGACCTTCATCCCCTGATAGATCTCGGTGTGTGATTTAAAGTTATTGATAAAACGGTTTTCAACTTTTAAAAGGAAGATACCGGAACCAATAAGCACAATTAACATCGCTGAACTGATAACAATCAATACCGAATGTGCATGAACAAAACGGGCAAGGCTCATTGTGATCATCTTTGTTATGTCACGATGTGAAGGCACCTCAATATCACCCAGTAAACTCAAAATTGCCGGCATCACGGTAAAACTGGTAATAAACGCGATACCTAAGCCAATCACCATGATCCAGCCAAAATCAATGACGGGCCTTATTTCACTTACTACCAATGATGCAAAGGCAACAATTGTCGTTAGAATGGTATATAAACAGGGATGAAACATGGATGAAGTGGTCATATCGATCAATTCCTTATGACCTGCCTGCGGGTGTTGTATTTGTAAGTCACGAAACCGTACGATGAGATGTATCGTCAACGACAGGGTAATGATCAAAAGTATGGATAAAAAGTTTGACGAGATCACAGTCACAGCCCAACCGGCATAACCGAGAAAACCAATCGTTAACACACCCGTTATTGCACAAACAAGAAGCGGCAACATCACCCAGCGAAGTTTATGAAAGAAAAACGTAAGAATTAATAACAGGAAACACAATACACCAGCACCGAATACCACCAGGTCATGGCGAATAAACTGAATCATATCGACAACAATCATTGGTACACCGCCTAGATAAAGTGTGCCCTGAGTACGATGTGCATCGATGATGTCACGAATCTGTTTTATGTCTTTTTCACGCTGTAGTGTTGATTGTCTGTTTTTTTGTTTTATCTTTTGCTGGATGACTTCCAGTTCCTGTGACTGGTTTTTGTTTGTTAATTCATTACGTTTTTCCAGTAAGTTATAGTATTCCGTATCTCTTTTAAACAAGGCCTGCAGTGCTGTAATCTTGCCATCCTTACTTACTAATAAGTTGTTATATAAAGGGTTGGTTTGAAACTCCTTGCTTGCGAGTGCGACACTGACGTTACCTTTATCCAGGGTTTGAAGGTGTTCAGCAATCTCTGACAATTTCATGTCGCTTTGATAAATAATCGGCACATCCAGAATCGATGTTACCGCAGCGATATTGTCTAACTTTAATAATTGATCGCGTATTGAACGAATAGTTTTTAATGATTGCTCTGATAACAGACCAGAATGTGGTTCGAAGGTAATGACAACAAAGTCATCCGAGGTATAGCGTTGACTAATCTCTCGATAATAATTCAGGCTTTGGTCATTCTCTAATACCAGCGACTCACCAGATGCATCCAGTTCGAAGTGGGTAGAATAGAATGCTGCCGTAACAAACAAACAGGCAAAGAAAAAAAGTACCTTTAACGGATGTTTAAATATAATCTGGTTGTAATAACCGGCAAGATTCACAGGCAAGCATTATCGGTTTTTATTAAATTATCTTAATGACATTCCGGGAAACTGGCAGCAAAACCGTAAACACCCTGATGCTTGATCTTTTTATCAAATATCTTTCTGTAGTTTCTTACCAAACTGACATCGTCGATGATCAGATCCACCACTTTCCAGCTATCACCATTTGGCCGCATGGGATATTCAATAGTTAGTGGTTTTACTTCCGGACGCATAAGAGTTTGAATAATGGAAACATAATCCTTTTTGCCAATCGGCTTTGCAGATTGATAAGCAATATCCTGATCTCGATAGCTTAAAAGGATGTAGGCATATCGTTCAACCAACAGGTTCTTAAACCCCTGACTGATACAGTTTTGCATTTGATCATCAAATTCCTGCCAGTTATCTCCCGTGACTAATGCAGACATGGTTTTAAAGTCCATATGGGGAATGATTAATTCGTGTACAATTTTTTTAATGTGATTGGGATCGGCTTTCAACTGCGCTCTGTCTGCTTCCAGGCGTTTTAATACTTCCTGTGTTGTTTCATAAACAATATCGTCAGCCGTCAGAGCGTTTACCTGATGAAAACTCGCCAACAGAAGCAGAGAGATGAATATTCTTATTATTTGCATTGGCGTTCCTTTTTATTAACTCTATATAAAATCATAATCCTTCACGATGGGTTTAACAATATTGATCCAGATCAAACGCTATATTTCCACAAATCAAATAACTTTTAAATCACCTTATAAACCAATACACTTTTAATCTGAATTTATATGTATGGAGTTTTGGATGATTACTGTAAAAACCTTATCAAGGGTCATTCGTGGTATTGCGCTGGGAATGATGTCTTTAGTGCTTGTAACACAGGCATTTGCTATTGATGAAGCAACTGATGTCATTATTGAAACCAAATTTGGCAACATTGAAATCAATCTTTTCCCTGAGCTGGCGCCAAATCATGTTGATAATTTTCTAAAACTGGCTAAATCCGGTTTTTATAATGGTACGATATTTCACCGTGTCATTCCTGACTTTATGATCCAGGGAGGTGACCCTAATACAAAAGGAACAGACAAATCAAATTACGGTCAGGGTGGTCCTGGTTATAAAATTGATGCTGAATTTAATAATAAACCTCATCTTCGCGGCATTTTGTCTATGGCACGAACGCGTGACCCGAACAGTGCCGGTTCCCAGTTTTTTATCGTAGTCAAAGACTCAACTTTTCTGGATAAACAATATACCGTTTTCGGTGAGGTCGTGAGTGGTATGGACGTCGCCGATTTGATTGTCTCGCAAAAGCGGGATCGCCGTGATAACCCAATTGAACGCGTCGAGATAAAAATGCAGGTGGTCGAAAAGCAGAATGAAAATCAGAATGATTAAGAAAGGTTTGCGGGAACATGTATAGAAATCGATTTCCGAATACTGTTATGTATGCACTCCTTTTGCGTTATCGGTAACATATTGTAAAAACTCATCGGCCGGTATCGGGCGTGCATACAGGTAACCCTGCACATATTCACAGCCTACAGCAGCTAACAAGTCACGCTGCTCGGCTGTTTCGACGCCTTCAGCAATGGTTTTTAAACCCAGTCTTTTTGCCATAACAACGATCGTCTCGGCAATAGCCCTGTCATTTTCGTCAATAGTCAGATCACGTATAAATGAGCGGTCTATCTTCAGGTAATCAATATTAAATTTTTTAAGATAGGCCATTGATGAATAACCCGTACCAAAATCATCCAGCGCTACCTGTATACCGACTTCCCGTAACTTGCCCAATTTCTCCATGACGTTGACCTGATCATCCAGCAACAAACCTTCCGTAATTTCCATTACCAGGCAATATGCCGGTAAATCTGTTTTTTCCAATTGCTCAAGCCAGTTCTCAACAACAAATTCCCGCATAAATTGACGTGGAGAAATATTGATACTCATCTGAATATTTATGTCTTTACACTGCTCTTGCCAACGCCTTGCCGTATTAACTGCTTCATCTAGTACCCAACTCCCCAGTTCATGGATAATGCCGGTCTCTTCTGCTAAAGGGATAAATCTATCAGGAGAAACAATGCCATGTTTAGGATGTTGCCAACGTAATAAGGCCTCAGCCTTGACCACGCTCCCCGTACTAATTTCCACAATTGGCTGATAGTGCACCTGAAATTGTTGTTTCGATAACGCACTATGCAGATCGTGGGCCAGAAACATTCGTTCCTCAGCTTGTACCTGCATGGAAGCAGTAAAAAATCTGAAGCCATTACGGCCTTGCTCCTTGGCCTTATACATAGCTCTATCAGCACAAGAGAGTAGTGCTTCGGCATTTTCAGCGTCCCGGGGATAACCCGCGATACCGATACTCGCGGAAATATAAAGTAGATGTTCTTTAATATTGAAGGGTTGCGTCAAACTATTGATAATATTTTGTGCCAGAGTGCCCAGATGAGATATTTCTTTTACATTAGGCAAAATAGCAACAAACTCATCGCCTCCCAACCGGGCTACAGTATCAGACTTTCGCATACATGAATGAATACGCTCTGCTGATTCCACTAATAATTGATCGCCTATATGATGGCCCAGCATATCGTTAATCTCTTTGAAACGATCGAGATCGATAAATAACAAGGCAACACTTTCACCATTACGCGCCGCTCTCGTAATTTCTTCTAGTAAACGATCACCAAACAAGCGTCGATTTGGCAGATTTGTCAATGAATCATAACTGGCCTGATGTCGCACTTCTTCTTCCATTCGTAGTCGCTCACTTATGTCGCGACCTATGACTAACACACCAGTTACATTTCTGTCTTTGTCAAACTCCGGCACCCCGCGGACTAAAAAACAGACAGGAGTTCCATTTGTGTCGTTCCATCTCAATTCCCACTCGTTCGACTCACCACTCTCCAGGACTTTATTTAAATTCTCCTGATAGTTTATGGCGATCTCCTTTTTACCAGGCAATCCCCATTCTTCAACTGGCGTTGAACCCAATGAAACAGGGTAAATCATGATCTTACGATGGGCATCATTACAATAAATACGTCGACATTTATCATCATAACGGATAATGACATCAGGAGAATCGTTCAACAGACGACGATATTCACTTTCACGTGCCTTTAACGCTTGTTCCGAACGTTCTCTTTCCAGTTCTGCTGCCGCACGACTCGCAACCAATTTCAGTATGCTTTCTATAGCCGTTACCTCATGCATGGGTTCCTCATTCATGACAGCAATCAATCCAATCACATCACCACTGGAATCCCATAACGGCATGCCAACATAACTTTCAACTTCCATCTCCGCTAATATTACATCTTCTGGAAATAGCTGCTGAACATCTCGTGGATAGGAACACAGCACTCCATCCATTACATTTTCGCAAGGTGTTCCTTGTAGGTAGTAAGACATGTTAGTTAATATTTCCCCGTTAGAAAAAAAGGCGGCGGTCTTCACTTCACCTGATGAATCACCTAACTTGTCTATAACCACATAATTCACATCCAATATCTCGGCAAGCCGACGTGCTAACGCCTGGTGGAATGACTCTCCTCTCTCGGACCAACCACGCTGAGCAACAAAT
>JBNLAL010000099.1:0-6053 GCA_050302115.1 Gammaproteobacteria bacterium
ATCCCCTCTTTTTAATTCATCTGCAAATGCGAATTCCGGAAATAAAGCAAATAGTATGACCAATAATCGAATCATTGAGCTTCCCCCCTATCTCAATACCAATATTCAAAATAATTATTTAATTGTAATAAATGAAAAAACTGTGATTAAAGAGCGTCACTACCTGTTTCGCCGGTACGAATCCTGATAACCTGTTCCAGCTCATAAACAAAAATTTTTCCATCACCAATTTTTCCTGAATTTGCAGTTTTTGTTATAGCTTCAACGACAGCGCTTACCTGATCGTCACTCACTGCCACTTCTATTTTTACTTTTGGCAAAAAATCAATCACATACTCTGCCCCACGATAAAGCTCTGTATGTCCCTTCTGTCGTCCAAAACCCATTGTTTCAGTAACAGTCATTCCTTGTATCCCGATTTCAGACAAACCCTGTCGAACATCATCAAGTTTAAATGGTTTAATTACAGCACTTACGAGTTTCATAACGATCCCCCATCCGGTTGTTTAATGTTTTGAACCCTTGCTCTTAATTATTTTGTGATAAACAGGTGCAAAAGCGCACCAAATTTGTACAAATTTAACCTAATAATCTACTAATTTCACGAAATACATGATGCAAAACAAAATTAAACTGTATTTTCAGGCGATAAAAAAAGTGACACTGCATCGAGTTTCTTACAAGAATCGGCAACATGAACAGTAAGTATCCTTATGCAGTTCGTATATTGACCAATATGTATTGAGGATTCGTAGCTTCTAGTTCCTGCTTTAGCAGTATTGCCCAACATGGACGTGAGTACTTGGGAATTGTCTGGAACAAGAATGATGACACTCTATCCATAGTCATCGCCGGTTTGCAAGAGTAAAAGCCGGCATACATTGCGTCCATATACTTCGTCGCTACGGACTAACTCGATTCTGGCTCCTGCTTCACTCTACCTCCTGCATCCATGCAGTCGTGTCCTCTAGCGACATACACTCTAGCCATGGAGATAAAAAAACGGGCGCTAAGCGCCCGTTTAATTTGTACAAACAGAGAGGAAATGTTTATTTAATTCCAGATCCAGTAGAACCGGTAAATTCAGGATAAGCTTCCAATCCACATTCACCAATATCTACACCCTCCATTTCTTCTTCTTCGCTTACTCTCAGACCCATAATGATTTTCACAATCATCCAGGTAATCAATGAGGCTACAAAGACCCAAACAAAAATTGTAACCAGACCCAGTAATTGAGCTCCTAAAGAAGCATCAGGGTTTGATAAACAAACAGCTAACAAGCCCCACATACCACATGTACCATGAACCGAGATTGCTCCAACCGGATCATCAAGCTTCAATTTATCTAAAAAGACAATGGAGAAGACAACAATAACACCACCGATGGCACCGATAATCGTTGCCAATAATGGGGTTGGAGTAAGCGGCTCAGCAGTGATTGCAACCAGACCAGCCAATGCACCGTTCAGTGCCATGGTCAAATCAGCCTTACCAAACCAGAGACGTGCAGTGATAAGTGCGGCAACACACCCGCCAGCTGCAGCGGTATTGGTATTAACGAAAACCATCGCGACAGCGTTCGCCTCAGCAACGTTTGACACAATCAGCTCTGACCCACCGTTAAAACCAAACCAACCTAACCAAAGAATAAAGGTACCTAAAGTGGCAAGAGGTAAGTTAGCCCCGGGTATAGCTGTCACTTTACCGTCAGCAGTATATTTACCCTTACGAGCACCTAATAAAATGACACCGGCCAATGCACCAGCAGCACCACATAAGTGAACTACACCGGAGCCCGCAAAATCCAGAAAGCCTTTTGCATCAAGGAAGCCACCGCCCCATTTCCAATAACCCTGCATTGGATAAATGAAACCGGTCATAACAACTGCAAACAACAGGAATGACCATAACTTCATGCGCTCTGCTACTGCGCCTGAAACGACAGACATTGCCGTAGCACAGAAAACAACCTGAAAGAAAAAGTCAGACAGATTTGAATAATAAATATCACCACCACTGGCAAGAACTTCTTCAGCAGTATTATCACCACCAAGCAAAAAGCTTATGCCAGGCCAGATTGCATTTACGCCTTCACCCGGATACATGATGTTATAACCCATTATCATGTACATAATGCAAGCAATAGCATAAAGCACAATATTTTTAGTTAGAATTTCAGCAGTATTTTTTGCCCTGACCAGACCGGCCTCGAGCATGGCAAAACCTGCTGCCATCCACATTACTAACGCACCCGTTACCAAAAAATAAAAGGTATCGAGCGCATATGCTAATTCAGTTAATTGTTCCACTTTTAAATCCTCCCGCAGATTGGAATTTGTGAAATATAAGGAACATGTTTCCTACGCATACTGTTACAGTGCGTCGTCACCTGTTTCTCCAGTACGAATACGAACAACTTGACCAAGATCCATAACAAAAATCTTGCCATCACCAATTTTGCCTGTACTGGAAGCCTTGGTTATAGCCGACATTACTTCATCAAGTTTGTCATCGGATACCGCTACCTCGAGTTTTATCTTTGGCAGGAAATCCACCACATATTCTGCTCCACGGTATAATTCAGTATGCCCTTTTTGACGGCCAAAACCTTTGGTCTCCGTCACCGTCATGCCCTGTACACCGATCTCTGACAGAGCTTCCCTTGCATCATCCAGTTTGAAGGGTTTAATAATCGCTGTTACCAACTTCATTAGATATCCCCTGTGTTAAGTTATTACAAAGAAGAAGTGTCTCTCGCCAGACTTTAATTTAGGGAGAGACACTCCCGTTATTTGATACCTGTTAATTACCCATTAACTAGAAGCTGCTAGAGATGGTAAAAACAGCTCGTCCATCACAGATGTTGGTTCCACCAAAACACTCTGATTTAGACAAATCACTATCCATCCAAGCTACACTCGCGTCGAATGGGCCGATAATTGTCTTTGACAGACCAATAGAGTAATACGTCCAGTCCGGTGTACCCCAGGTAGCATTCTCATCAACAGTTTGATGTCCAACCATACCTGATAAGGTAAAACCATATGGCAGTGAGTAATCGGCAGTACCTTCAACGTTAAAACCGTCACCCGTAGCACCCTGCCAATCAGGCGTTGCACGGAATGTTACCCCTGTACTCAACTCATCCGTAAAGTCATAACCAAAGCCGACATAACCTTCGATAAAGTTAAAATCTGCTCCACTCGGTTGTCCCGGATATAGATAGTAAAGAAGACCTACATCGTAACTGATGCCAGTGCTACCAAGATCACCGCCATAACCGCCATAAAGGTCTAATTCCATGGTTACGTTGTTACCAAAATCAACGTTAGAAGCCCACGTGCCCAGATAAAATCCGGATTCATGCGCATAATCAAGCCCACCAGAAACAGCAGGTAAATTACCTGTTTGTGATTGACCACGGTAAACGTAATCTGTAGATAAAGCGACATTAGCGCTAAATTCATGTGGAGAGTCTGCATAAGCCAAACTCGACATGATTAAAGCTGAACATGCCATTAAATAACTCATTATCTTTCTCATCATTTTTCCCCTCTGAATTGGAAAATTTAAGTAAAAAATTTATTTCTTGGTAAATTTCAAAACATAATAGAGCACGTTCTATACCAATTGAATTTATATCAATTAAATCAAGTAATTAAATACAATATTTTATGTGATTAATTAATATATATATAATTTGAAAAGCTAAATTTGCACTAAATTAGTGCGTTAAAATGTGGTGCTGCCCATATTTAGGTCATATGAGCTATAAAAGCACGTAAACAATGAGCAGAATAAATGACAGATGTACTTTCTGACTTTATGATCAATTAAAAATATGAGTAACGATTCAAAATGGTAAAACAAAAAATCGAAGCAATATTATCCGAGTTTTCAAAGGCAATTCCTGAAGATATGCAATATTTGAAACAGGATATGGAAAAAAACTTACGAGCTACATTAAATGCAACGTTTACAAAGATGGACTTGGTTACTCGTGAAGAATTCGATGTCCAAGCCTCACTTTTGCAACGGACCAGGGCACAACTTGAAGCCTTACAAACGAAATTAAAAGAAATAGAAAATCAGATTAAAGAAACTTCGGACTAATTAGCTGCTATAAAGCTTTTTAGTTCCCTAATATAAATCAAGGATGATGATTATATGAGTATTGCGACTATTTACTCTCGTGCACAGGATGGAATTCATGCACCATTGGTAACCGTTGAGGTTCATCTTTCTCGAGGCTTACCCAGTTTCTCTATAGTTGGTTTACCTGAAACGACAGTAAAAGAGAGTAAAGAACGCGTCCGTAGTGCCATACTAAATAATCATTTTGAATTTCCAATCAGCCGCATCACTATCAATCTTGCGCCGGCGGATTTACCGAAAGAAGGGGGACGATTTGATCTACCAATAGCAATCGGCATCCTGGTCGCTTCAGGTCAAATACCTTCTTCAAACATTAATAATTATGAACTAATCGGTGAGCTTTCCTTGACCGGGGAAGTAAGACCGGTAAATGGTGCCCTGCCTGTTGCTTTGGCGACATGTAAAACAAAACGTACGTTAATTTTGCCAGACACGAATGCAAATGAAGCTACATTGGTAGATGGAATAATATGTAAGCCTGCGCAACATTTGATGGATGTTTGTTCACACTTTTCAGGAACAACTATATTGGTCAATCATGAAAATAATACAAAAACTTCAATGACACCATATGATATTGATATCCAGGATATTTATGGTCATGAACATGCAAAACGGGCCCTGGAAATTGCAGCAGCAGGTGGACACAACCTGTTAATGATAGGCAACCCGGGATCGGGGAAAACTATGCTTGCAGAACGCATGCTAACCATCATGCCTCCATTGACCAACGAACAGGCATTGGAAAGTGCAGCTATCGCCTCTATTAGTCATCATGGTTTCAGTCTGGACAATTGGAGACAAAGAAAAATACGAACTCCTCACCATTCTGCTTCTTCGGTTGCATTGGTAGGAGGAGGTAGCCACCCTAAACCGGGAGAAATATCACTCGCGCACCACGGTATTCTTTTTCTGGATGAATTACCTGAATTCGACCGAAAAGTATTGGAAGTTTTACGTGAACCGATCGAATCCGGGCGAATAGTCATTTCCCGTGCCGCCAGGCAAGTCGAATTTCCAGCACAGTTCCAATTAATCGCTGCAATGAATCCTTGCCCTTGTGGTTATCTTGGTGATGAAAGCGGACGTTGTCGATGTACTGAAGATCAAATCAAGCGGTATCAAAATAAAATATCCGGTCCATTACTTGATCGAATAGACATGGTTATTGAAGTTAACAGTATTCCGGAAGTCATGATTGGACAACATAAGGACTCTTCTTCAGAGCCAAGCGAAAAAATAAGAGAGCGTGTCATCAAAGCTTTTAATTTACAACATAAACGAAACGGCAAAACAAATAATGAATTGTGCAGTAATGAAATTGATGAGTTTTGTAAATTGAATGATGCGCAAAAAAAATTATTACAAATGGCAACCCGTAAATTAGGGCTATCTGGAAGAGGCATTCACCGTATTTTAAAAGTTACCAGGACGATTGCTGATCTTGCAAACTGCGAAAATATTGAAATACATCATTTGAGTGAAGCCATAAGTTATCGACAAAAACTGAATGATAGTTCAACCGTATATCAATAATATAAAACCATCACGATTTAGCCACTTGCACAGTTGGCATGAATAAGGTGAAATAATTCCATGACAGAAAAACAATACGATATCAGCATAGAAGCGGTCACCAATTACATAAATGACCAATCTTATCCTGATGAAGGACGTTATGTATTTGCCTACACCATTACAGTTACCAATAATGGCTTGATAGCTGCAACCTTATTACGTCGAAATTGGTTGATCACTGATGCTAACTGCAAGGTAACTGAAGTTCGCGGAGATGGGGTTGTAGGTGAACAACCACGCATCCTGCCTGGAGAATCTTACCAATATACCAGTGCAGCTGTGCTTGAGACCCCGGTTGGTTGTATGCAAGGTAATTA
>JBNLAL010000100.1:0-5957 GCA_050302115.1 Gammaproteobacteria bacterium
AATAGTGATTTTCTATCTTTGGATAAATGCTTGAAATATTAAACATAAATTTTATTTTCCATAATATTGCTAAATAAGTTGTTTTTGTTCCTAGAGCTATAGTTTTTTATTTTGCTCTTCCTGCTCTTTTAACATTCTCTCTATTTCATCCTCTCCTAATGGCTTCTTCCTTTTAATTTTTAAACTATTCTTCCATTCCCTGAAGAAATTTTTTTGTAATTGTATGTTGATACCTGCCGTAATAATCATGGCAACTACCGCACCAAGCGCAGCAAGTCCCATGTCTTTATGTGCATCCCAGACATCGCCTTGTGTGCCAAGAAAAGCCATGCCGAGTTCGCCACCGAATATCTCTGCGGCTACCCATTCAAACAATTCAAACGTAAAAGATGCTGCAATGGTAAATAACAAGGGAAAGAAATAACCCCAGAAACCTTTACCATAAGTAATACGACAATAGACTTCCCTGAATGGATAGGCCATAAATAGCCCATATAAAAAATGCACTAACCGATCATAATGGTTACGTGTCCAACCCATATTCTCGTTTAGACTGAAACCAAAATGTCTTATCAAAAAAACATCATAAGGAACGCGTGAGTAAGTATAGTGCGCTCCAATTTCATGCAGACACATGAAGATAAAAATGAAAGTATAGGAAATACGCGAGAAGGTAAAACGTTTATATGTCCATGCCATGATAATGGCAAAGATCAGTACCGCAACATTTTCCAGTGCCCAGTCGGAGCGATCATAAGGGAAGATAGCAAGTATTAAAAACTCAACGAGGAATATAACTGAGAGTATTAAAAAATAACGTTGATGTGCTGTCATAAGCAGATTTTACTACCACTTTGACAGTTCATCCCATAAATTAAAGAAAAAAGCTACTTCCCTTTTAACCACTCAATTGCTTCACTCTCATCAGTAAACGCTTTAAGACTTATACTTCGGTTTTCAGCAACAGTTTCGAAGTATTGCAACATTTCCATTTGTTCCGGTTTACCGAATATGGCCCTTTTTTTATTTGAAGTATTAATGCATATTTCATCAGCTCGTTCTGCATGTTTAATTCCGCTCACATGGTATTCCTTGAAGATCGCATCAGAAATATCATACAGGATGGCATGACATTTATTTTCCTCAGCCAATTTACCTGCTTCCATGATCGCCTGATTGTGCTTTTCGAACTCAACTTCACCACTACTGGTTACACGAACGAAGTTATCAACCATTTTGATTGTTATTATATGTGTCACTTAAGATCCCCTTACAATTTATCTTTCCATGACAAACGAATTCCCTGATTAGTTATTTTTTATTTAAAATATATTTTAATCATAACCATTATCAATCCATAGGCACTTGCCTCCACTCTCTTTTTTAATTTTTTCAAGATATTCTTTATGTGCTGCCAACTCTTCCTGTGTTGGCTCGATAACCGGTAACTTTTTACGGTTGGGATCAATCAGTTTAACCACCTTCTGCCCGGATGAATTTTTATTCGCTGAATCAAAACCAAGCGTTTCCTGACCACCGGTCATAGCAAGATAAACATCGAGTAATATCTGCGCATCAAGTAATGCACCGTGTAGATCACGTTGTGAGTTATCAATCTCATAACGTGTACATAAGGCATCCAGATTATTCTTTTGCCCCGGATGTTTTTCGCGAGCAATAGTTAAAGTGTCTACAATTGCACAGTAGTCTTCAATCTGCCCCCATTTTTTTCCGAGTTGTTTTAACTCTGCATTTAGAAATGCCACATCAAATGGCGCATTGTGAATAACCAGTTCACTATCACGTATGAAGTCAATTAAATCCTGGGCAATGTCGGCAAAACGGGGCTTATCTGCAAGATCTTCATTACTAATACCATGCACGTTAAATGCGCCATCATCGATCTCGCGATCAGGATTAAGATAAACATGAAACTGTTTATCAGTTTTACGCCTGTTCATTATTTCAACACAACCGATTTCGATAATACGATGCCCCTGTTTAGGTTCAAGGCCGGTCGTTTCTGTATCCAGTACGATTTGTCTCATGACTTATTATTGGTTTATCTCAATAAACATTTTATAACATATCTTTTCTAGTATTATTAATTGGAAAAGATATGAAACAAAACAGTCTATTCCAAAATTTCATCAATTGCTTTATTAGCTAATTGATCAACACGTTCGTTTTCATCATGTCCACTATGACCTTTTACCCATTCCCATTCAACTGTCTCATGTTTGAGACAGGCTTCATCAAGTCGCATCCAAAGGTCCTGGTTCTTTACCGGTTTTTTATTTGCTGTCTTCCAATTGCGACGCTTCCAGGATTCCATCCATTCAGTAATACCTTTTTTAACATATTGGGAATCTGTCGTGATTACGACATCACAGGATTCATTCAGGGCTTCCAGCCCCATTATTGCACCCATTAATTCCATACGATTGTTCGTTGTGTCTGCTTCAGCACCATAGAGCTCTTTTTCGTTACCGTTATAAATTAACAATGCGCCCCATCCTCCTGGGCCAGGATTTCCGCGACATGCGCCATCGGAATAGATATGTACTGTCTTGACCATTTATTTTTTTATTTTTAATGATTAAGGGAATCTCTAGTGGTTGGTTCGGCCATTCCTGAACCAATCATATTACCTGTCTTTTGCCAGGACATTTTTATTGGATTAAGTGGTATTGTCCGTTTTTGTGCAACAACAATATATAACCCACCAAAGAATGGCCAACAATAACGACCCAGGCGTTCCAGTGGTAAACATTTTTTAAGTAATTTTTCATTTTTTAGCGGCGGAGAAAAAAAGAAATGTGTTGTTTTCTTTACTTCAAAGTTTAACAACGACAACCAGTCTTTTAACCGGTGTAAAGAAATGAGACGACCACTCCATGGCATCTTGTCCCACCAGCATAAAAATAAATGCCAGAGTCCCCAGAAACTGAGTGGATTGATTCCGATAATCACGATATGTCCATCACCTATCATTACGCGCTCCATTTCACGCAAAAGTTTATGCGCATCTTTTGAATACTCGAGGATATGTGGCAGTACAACAACATCAATACAGTCTGTCGCTATTGGCAACTCTTCTGCACTGGTATAGATCGCTTTTAAATTGGAATCGATTTCAGTGTTATCTAAAAACAGAATAGTTTTATCGACAATTTTGGAAGCAGAAAGAAAATTGGTTGTTGCAGGGTATCCATATTGCAATATATGGTAACCAAATAAATTCGGCAGAACTTCCTCAAGTTGTTCCTGCTCAAGCTGTATAACACGTCTACCCAGTGGCGATGCCAACCAGGAAGAGAGTTTTTCTCGTATCGCTTTTGCGTTGTTATTCGCCATATTTACCTGAGGTGCTTCATGTTGTTAGACTGAACAAAATACATTATTAAAGATATACCATGCTTGAAATCATTCCTCTACTGGCATTAAAGGATAACTATATCTGGATAATAAAAAATCCTGAAAATAAACATGTCGCAATAATTGACCCAAGTGAACCGGATCCGGCACTGAAATATCTGAAAAATGAAAACCTGACACCAGTTGCGATTTTGATAACCCATCACCATTGGGACCACGTAGGAGGAATTCCAGAAATTACCCGGAAATACGATATCCCCGTCTATACGCCTAAAATGGAATCAGTTGAAGGCAGCACTAATCCAGTAGGTGAAGGTAATATCGTATCTTTACCGGAGCTGGATCTGGCACTGAATATTCTTGACGTGCCGGGACATACGGCGGGTGCCGTTGCTTATTACAGTCATAATTTTGTCTTCAGTGGTGATACCTTGTTTACAGCGGGTTGCGGTCGACTGTTTGAGGGCACACCATCGCAGATGTATATTTCACTCAATAAATTCAAAGACTTACCTGATAAGACACTGCTCTATTGTGGCCATGAATATACATTGGCCAACCTGCAATTCGCACATGCTGTGGAGCCGGCTAATATCGCTATACGGGATAGACTGGAACAGGTACGAATTGCTCGCGAGAAAAACAAAGTAACTATTCCATCAACATTAGCGATTGAAAAAGAAACAAATCCATTTTTACGTTGCGAGAAAACTGATGTTATTGATGCCGCATCAAGACATGTGGGTAAAAGCTTAAATGAACCTGGTGCGGTTTTTGCTGCAATACGGGATTGGAAAAATAATTTCTAAATGCTTTAAAACAAAGGTAAAAAAGACAGTTTTCTAAATATATTCATAAATTTACTTGATTTTGTTACGCCTAATTAATAGGATTCCCGCATGCCGAAAATGAATAAAGCATTCATTTGCTTAATAGCTCTAATAATAAGTGGTTGTAACCTTACCCCGGTAAGACAAAAAACAGCCTACATTCCACCGACCACAGAATCCAAAACACCTGTCTTTGAAGAAAAAAAGACTGTGTCCTCCGTAATTGACGTTGATAAAGAATTGGAAAAAGAGGTTGCCCCTCAGAAACAACATGATGATCTATGGTTGGTTATTAAAGATGAATTAAGTTTTGATACAAATACGCATAAGCGTTCAGTAACAGACAAAATCAACTGGTTTGCAAGAAATCAGGAATATATGGATCGCGTCGCTGATCGTGCAAATCCATATCTGTATCACATCATCACCCGCCTGAAAGAACGTAACATGCCACTCGACCTGGCCCTGTTACCCATTGTAGAAAGTGCTTATCAACCATTTGCCTATTCACCCAGTCGTGCATCAGGTATTTGGCAATTCATTCCTTCAACTGGCAGACTTTATGGTTTAAAACAAAACTGGTGGTATGACGGACGCCGGGACATTGTAGCTGCTACAGAAGCTGCACTGGATTATCTGGAAAAATTACATAAACAATTTAATGGAAACTGGTTTCATGCCCTGGCTGCTTATAATGCCGGAGAAGGTAATGTCGAGCGGGCAATTAGACGTAATAAAAGAGCAGGGAAACCCATTGACTTCTGGTCTTTGAGATTACCCCGTGAAACACGTGGCTATGTTCCAAGCCTGCTTGCGGTTGCTGAAATCCTGAAGAAATCTGATCAATATAAAATTCAATTTCAGAAAATACCAAATCAACCCTATTTTGAGAGTGTTGACGTGGGTAGCCAAATCGATCTATCCACAGTTGCCAAGCTATCCGACCTGACAATAGATGAAGTATATACCTTAAACCCGGGTTTTAATCGTTGGGCAACAGCTCCTGACGGTCCGCATCATATTTTATTACCAAGAGACAGGACGCTGGTTTTTAAACAAAAGCTTGCATTATTACCTGATTCAGAACGTATTACCTGGCAACGCCATACGATTCGTCAGGGTGAATCCTTAAGTCAGATCGCCAGTCGTTACCGCACCAGTGTTTCTGCATTGAAACAAACTAATAAATTGAGAGGTAACCTGATACGTGCAGGTCATTCCTTATTAATTCCTATAGCAAAGGAATCCAGTAAATTTTATACATTAAGTGCAGATGCACGTAAGTTTCGCGGTTTAAAAACAACAGGTGATGGCAAACGTTATATCTATAGCGTGAAACGTGGTGATAATCTTTGGGATATAGGCCGCAGTTATGGCATTAGTGTTAGACAGTTAACCAAATGGAACGGTATTTCACGAAAAAGTTTATTGAAGCCAGGACAAAAACTTGTTGTCTGGATTAAAGATGAAGAAAACGATGTAGATGAAGGCAAACTGATTAAAACTGTTGCCGAAAACAATGGTGCATCAAACTCGTATATCGTCAAACAGGGAGATTCACTTTGGTTGATTGCCAGAAAATTTGATATCCGGGTTAAAGACTTATTGAAATGGAATAATCTTAAAAAAGGCAAACACCTGCAACCTGGCCAAAGCCTGATCGTTCAACCGACACTCACAGGCGCATAAATATTTTTTAGAGTTCGCTAATTCTTTTTGAATTAGCATACTATCCCCTTATGGCTAAAA
>JBNLAL010000101.1:0-5949 GCA_050302115.1 Gammaproteobacteria bacterium
GATCCCAAAGCATTGAAAGACTGGTGGCAGCAGATCCATGATTGGGCTGCAATTGATTGCTTGAAGTACGATAAATCAACATCGGTCATTAAACCACAATACGTTGTCGAAAAACTGTGGGAACTGACCAAGGGTGATGCTTATATTACTTCCGATGTGGGTCAACATCAGATGTGGGCGGCACAGTTTTATAAGTTTGATAAACCCCGTCGCTGGATCAATTCCGGAGGTTTGGGCACGATGGGATTTGGCGTCCCTGCGGCAATGGGTGTAAAACTGGCATTTCCGGATGAGACTGTTTGTTGTATCTCTGGTGAGGCCAGCCTGGTGATGTGTATTCAGGAACTTTCTACCTGTTTACAGTATGGAACACCGATAAAGATTATCAGTTTAAATAACCGTTATATGGGTATGGTTCGTCAGTGGCAGGAATTCTTTTATTCCAGTCGATATTCGCATTCCTATATGGAAGCTTTGCCTGATTTTGTCAAAATGGCAGAGAGTTATGGTCATGTTGGTATGCGTGTCGAACAAACCGCTGATGTAGAGGGTGCATTAAAAGAAGCTTTGGCTATGAAAGACCGTACCGTCTTGATGGATTTCGTTACCGACCAAACAGAAAATGTATACCCCATGATCGCCTCGGGTAAAGGTCATCATGAAATGCATTTATCATCTGATCAAGAACAAAGGGAACTCGCCTAGTTATGCGCCATATACTTTCATTGCTTCTGGAAAATGAAGCCGGGGCCTTATCGCGGGTTTCTGGGCTATTCTCTGCGCGTGCGTTTAATATCGAATCGTTAACGGTTGCGCCGACTGAAGATCCAACTATATCGCGTATGACGATCGTGACCAGTGGATCTGATGCCATCATCGAACAGATCACCAAACAACTCAATAAACTGGTTGATGTGGTGAAGGTGGTTGATCTGAATGAATATCGACATATTGAACGTGAATTAATGCTTATTAAGGTCACAGCCAAAAAAGGTGATCGCGATGAAGTAAAACGTATGGTCGATATTTTCCGTGGTCGTATCATCGATGTAACGGAAAACACTTATACCATTGAAATGACGGGTACAGGGGACAAGCTTGATGCCTTTATCGAAGCTTTGGATGAAACACTGATCCTTGAAGTGGTTCGTTCTGGAGTATCTGGAATTTCACGTGGCGATAAAGCCATTCAATCCTAGTATTTTTAAATAAACCTTACGAGAGTTAGCTATGAATATTTATTACGATAAAGATGCGGACCTGTCATTAATTCAAGGCAAGCAAGTTGCCATTATCGGCTATGGTTCACAGGGACATGCACATGCAAACAACCTGAAAGATTCCGGGGTTAGTGTCTGCGTAGGTTTACGTGAAGGTTCTGCTTCTGCTGAAAAAGCAAAGAATGCAGGTCTGGAAGTTAAATCGATTGCTGATGCGGTTGCGAGTTCTGATGTCGTAATGGTTTTGGCTCCTGATGAACATCAATCAGAGCTTTATAAAAATGAAATTGCACCGAATATCAAAGAGGGTGCAGCCCTGGCTTTCGCACATGGGTTCAATATTCATTTCCAGCAGATCGTTCCGCGTGAAGATCTTGATGTGATCATGATCGCACCTAAAGGCCCGGGCCATCTGGTTCGCGCTACCTATGTTGGTGGTGGCGGTGTGCCTTCATTGATCGCTATTTATCAGGATGCTTCAGGTCAGGCAAAAGAGATTTCACTTTCCTATGCATCAGCCAATGGCGGGGGTCGTGCTGGTGTTATTGAAACTACATTTAAAGAAGAAACCGAAACCGATTTATTCGGTGAGCAAGCAGTACTTTGCGGTGGTATCACTTCACTAATCCAGGCTGGTTTTGAAACACTGGTTGAAGCGGGTTATGCACCGGAAATGGCTTACTTCGAATGTCTGCATGAAACCAAATTGATCGTGGACCTGATCTACGAAGGTGGTATTGCCAATATGCGTTATTCAATTTCAAATACAGCGGAATACGGTGACTTTACCCGTGGTCCACGTGTTGTGACTGAAGAATCCAAACGTGAGATGAAAAAAATCCTGTCCGAGATCCAGAACGGCGAGTTTGCCCGTGAGTTTATTCTGGAAAACCAGAGTGGTGCGGCGGTATTAAAAGCAAAACGTCGTATCAGTCGTGAACATGGTATTGAAGTTGTCGGTGAGAAATTACGATCAATGATGCCATGGATTAAGGCAAACAAATTGGTGGATCACGATAAAAACTAGTCAATTAAAAGCTTAAGAGAGATAAAGGTCAGACGAATTAATATTTTAGTGCGTCATTATGCCGAGTAATCAATATCCACTCATTGCCCGCGAAGGGTGGAACATCATTTTTGTATTATTCGGTTTGACCGTGATGGCCCAGATTATGGCAGGCACGGTCGCCTTTATCATATCTTTATTATTTCTGTTACTTATTATTTATCTCTTCCGCGATCCTTACCGCACAATTCCTTCACAGCCTTTGGCTGTTTTAAGTCCGGTTCATGGCATTGTAACCCTGGTTGAAGAAGCCGATGATGTTCGTTTAAAAACCCGGGCCATGCGCATCCAGATTACCATGCGTTTGGGTGATATCTATTCTTTAAGAAGCCCGATAGAAGGTAAGGTCATTGAGCAATGGTGTGCCAAACCGGATAAAAATGAGCCCTATCGTCATCTTGATTTCTATATCAAATCTGATGAAGGTGATAACGTTGTTACTGCAATTCGTTTAAGAGATATTATACGTCGTTTCCATATTTACCTGCATTCCGGTGAACGTGTGGGGCATGGGCAGCGTTGTGGTTTTCTCTATTTCGGTGGCATTATTGATGTTTTTATTCCACTGGAATCAAAAGTAGTGGTTGAGGTTGGCGATTACGTTCAATCCGGTAGTACTGCTTTGGCGCAACTGGTCCATTCTGAAGCTGCCAGCGCAATAAAGAGTGAAGCATAAAGTATAAAGTGTTACGCGTTAAACTATTCACGTTTTATTCCTTTCATTTCATGTCTTGAACTTTCAGAAAACCTGTTTCATGCGTTACACTCCATAGTAAGTATCAAAAATTATAAGGAATGTAGTTAAGTGACAAATCGCAAACGCGGAATTTATTTATTGCCTAACCTGTTTACAACGGGAGCGTTGTTTGCCGGTTTTTATTCGATCGTTGCAGCAATGAACGGGCGTTTTGAGTTAGCGGCAATAGCTATTTTTGTTGCGATGGTTCTTGACGGCATGGATGGTCGCATTGCACGCCTCACGAATACACAAAGTGATTTCGGTGTGCAGTACGATAGTCTGTCCGATATGGTGTCGTTTGGTATTGCACCAGCATTAATTATGTACAAATGGTCTTTGTTTAGTATGGGCAAACTGGGGTGGCTGGCAGCTTTTGTCTATGCCGCATCTGCCGCATTAAGACTGGCCCGTTTTAATACGCAGGCGGCAAGTCAGGACAAACGTTTTTTTCAGGGGTTGCCCAGTCCTGCAGCCGCAGCCGTGATTGCAGGTTTGATCTGGTTGGGTACGGATTATGGACTATATGATGGGACGTCAATTTTAGTTGCTTGTTTTCCTGTAACGATTCTGGTTGGAATACTCATGGTGAGTAACGTTCGTTACCATAGTTTTAAGCAACTTGATTTAAAAGGACGGGTGCCTTTTATGTCAGTATTGATTGTTATGACGGTGTTTGTTCTGATAGCAGTGCAACCGCCATTGGTTCTTTTTTCTATGAGTGCGGTTTATGCTGTTACCGGTCCGGTGTTTACATTGGTAATGCTGCGTAAACACCGTGAGGCACGCAAGGTTCCTGAGCCACCTGAACAATCCGAGCCATAAAAACTTGAAATTCATGTAAATACGATTATATTTCGCTTATGGCTAATGCAATTTCACTTAAACACATCAATAACGACTGCCAAAGCACGCAGTTCGCTTTATCTCGCCTGCTACTTCTCCTGCCCTGAGGGGCACATAAACTCGTATTAAAATTTGATCATCAATTTGCGTTTTAAACGCAGTTTTCACTGTTTGTATTGCCCGGACTATCCACTTAGACTGGGCACCAGTTTTGGAGTAGAGAAGAAATGAAGGACAAGTTAATTATATTTGATACCACCTTGCGTGATGGTGAACAAAGCCCCGGCGCTTCCATGACCAAGGATGAAAAATTGCGTATCGCCAAGGCCTTGGAAAAGATGCGCGTGGATGTGATTGAGGCCGGTTTCCCGATTGCGAGTCCCGGTGATTTTGAATCTGTACATGCGGTCGCGAAAGCGATTCAGGACAGTACGGTTTGTGGCCTGGCCAGGGCACTGGACAAGGATATTGATCGTGCGGCCGAGGCATTAAAGCCGGCCAATTCATCACGCATCCATACATTTTTAGCAACATCACCGATTCACATGCGTGAAAAATTACGCATGGAACCGGACCAGGTTGTTGAGCATGCGGTAAAAGCGGTAAAGCGTGCCAGAAACTACACGGACAATGTCGAGTTTTCTCCGGAGGATGCGGGCCGTTCCGAGTTTGATTTTCTTTGTCGTGTTTTGGAGGCTGTGATCGATGCTGGCGCAACGACAGTCAATATTCCGGATACAGTCGGTTATAACCTGCCACAGTTTTTTGGTGAATTGATCGGCAAATTAATTGAAAACGTGCCTAATTCTGACAAGGCGATTTTTTCCGTCCATTGTCACAACGATTTGGGTTTGGCCGTCGGTAATTCATTGGCGGCTGTTTTAAATGGTGCTCGACAGGTTGAATGTACCATCAATGGCCTGGGTGAACGTGCCGGTAATGCCGCATTGGAAGAAGTCGTCATGACGGTACGTACTCGCAGGGATATTTTTACCTGTGATACCGAACTGGATACGACCCAGATTGTGCATTGCTCGCGTCTGGTCTCAACGATTACCGGTTTTCCGGTACAGCCGAACAAGGCCATTGTCGGGGCCAATGCCTTTGCGCATGAGTCCGGCATTCACCAGGATGGCGTGTTAAAGAGTCGCGAGACTTACGAAATTATGCGCGCGGAAGATGTGGGTTGGAATGCCAACCGTATGGTATTGGGAAAACACTCCGGTCGTAATGCTTTTAAGACCCGTTTGGAAGAATTGGGTATCAAGTTTGATAAGGAAGAGGATTTGAATGCTGCCTTCGCCAGCTTTAAAGACCTTGCCGATAAAAAACACGAAGTTTTTGACGATGACTTGCAGGCACTGGTCAGTGATACGATCCAGGAAAGTGCCGATGAACGTATCAAACTGGTTTCCTTAAAGGCCAGTCTTGAAACCGGTGAAACACCGACTGCTGAAATAACCTTGTCGATCGATGGTGAAGAGCAACATGCCTGTGCCGAAGGGGGTGGTCCGGTTGATGCAACCTTTAAAGCGATCGAAAGTATGGTCAACAGCGGTTGTACGCTGCAACTCTATTCAGTGAATAACATTACAGCGGGCATTGATTCACAGGGTGAAGTGACAGTTCGTATTGATAAAGCGGGTCGTATTGTAAATGGTCTCGGTGCAGATACTGATATCGTAACGGCTTCGGCCAAGGCTTATATCAGTGCCCTGAATAAAGTGATGGATACTGATGAGCGCGCCCATCCACAAACTTCACAGCTGTAATTCATTATGACGAACGCTACACAACGACAATACCTGAAAGAAATGGGTGTCGATGTGTGGCTGGATAAAAACAGTGCGCCTGTTAGTGTTAATGTCGAACAGGATACAAATATCATTACTGAAAAAGTTGATGTCCCGGTAGCAAAGGAATTAACGCCGGAACTGGAGGCATTAAGACAACAGGTCGCTGTTTGTAAAAACTGTGAGTTGTATCAAACCCGGACACAAACTGTGTTTGGTGTCGGTAACCCGAATGCGGATCTATTAGTTATTGGTGAAGCACCGGGTGCTGATGAAGATCGACAAGGT
>JBNLAL010000102.1:0-5943 GCA_050302115.1 Gammaproteobacteria bacterium
TAAAACTTCATCAGAATTGAGTTGGCCGCCAGGATCAAGTCGCCCTGCTTCGCACCTTCTCTTGTAAAAAAAGCAAAGACCAGTATCAAACAAATCGTCCGAATGAAAATATCATGGTTCAACACCAGAAAGGTTTTTAATTTTTCGTAATTGAAGATCTTTTCTTTTAACCAGGTGCCGAGATGTTTTCTTAATTCTTTCCTGATAATAAAAAATGAAATCAATACACCTGCATATTGGGAAATCACGGTCGCCAAAGCCACACCTCTAACATCCATTTGAAGATAAACAACAAAAACGATATCGAGAACAATGTTAATAATGTTAATGGTAATACCTAGACCTAATGTCGCTACAGCATTTTGCATACCGAGTAACCAACCATTAACTGAGAATAAAAGCATCAGGGCCGGTGTACCCCAGATCATCCACCGACAATAGATTTCAGCATAATATTTAACATCGTCACTGCCTTCCAATAAGGTCAGGCCAAAATTAATGATCGGTGACTGGAATATTAAAATTAACAAGGCGATACCTGATGCGACCAGACAGGATTGCGCTAATATTGTCCGCATTTCATTAGCGTCATTCTTACCATGGGCCTGCGCAACTATCCCGGTCGTCCCCATACGTAAAAAGCCCATACCCCAAAACAGAAAATCAAAGATTACTGAACCGACGGCAACGCCACCCAGATAAACAGCCGTATCGAGATGACCAATAACCGCCGTATCAACCAGACCTAATAAGGCGATACTGATATTGCTGATGATCATCGGCCCGGCGAGCAGCCAGAATGCACGATGAGGATGATTCTGTTTCATAGGTTTGAAGTTTTACTCACAAGAGTGAGCGAAATAATTATTATAGTTTGACTGGGTTTTCCCAACAGCCTTCGAAGAAATTTTCTTCCAGTGCATTTCTGTTACGTGGATTATGTTCACGTTCCTTCATATCTTCGGGGATTTCATTTTCAGGAAGTTGATACCCCACTGCGATCATCGCCATAGGCGTGTATTGTTTGGGAATATTGAATAGCTCTGTAGCCTTGTCGGCATCATATCCACCCATTTGATGCACCATCAACCCCAATGCAGTTGCTTGCAAACACAGGTTTTCTGATGCGGCTCCGGTATCGTATTGCCCCCAACGATTAGGGTTCCCATTTTGGGAAAGAATTGAGTCCGAACATGCCAGTAATAATAATGGTGCATTTCTCGCCCATTCCCTGTTTCCTTCTGCTAAGCAGGACAAAGCATTTTCCCAGTCTGTTGAACTTGTCGTTTTGTCAAAAATAATAAAACGCCAGGGTTGATCGCCATAACAGGAAGGAGCCCAACGTGCTGCTTCTATCAAGGAAGTAATCTGTTCACGAGTTACAGGCTTATCAGGATCGTAAGCTCGTCCACTCCATCTGGAGGCAATTAATTCGTGTATTGAGGCATTGGTATCGATTTTTTTACTAAACATGTGTTACAAACTCCAATTTTGCTAGGCTAGACTGTATATTGTCATATAAAACTAATAAAGAAATTATGTCAGCAATCGAAACATATCAAAAACTGTTTAACAATATTGAAACAGTTATCCAAGGACAAAAATCTTCAATACGTAAATTGCTCGCAGCTTTTTTCAGTGATGGACATGTTCTTCTGGAAGATGTTCCTGGAACGGGGAAAACCACTCTTGCGAAGGCATTGGCTAAATCGATTGATGCCGAGTTTCAACGCGTACAATTTACTCCGGACTTATTGCCTACTGATATTCTGGGGGTTTCTATATTCAATCAGCGTGTTCAGGACTTCGAATTTCACCCTGGGCCTATTTTTACCAATATCTTACTTGCTGATGAAATTAATCGCGCCTCTCCCCGTACACAGTCAGCACTACTGGAAGCCATGGGAGAAAAACAGGTCAGTATAGAAAGAAACCTGCACAAACTGGATGATTTGTTTTTCGTTATCGCAACACAAAACCCGGTTGAATATCATGGCACCTATCCATTGCCTGAAGCGCAAATGGACCGCTTTAGTATGCGTTTTAGTCTGGGCTATGTCAGTCAGGATGAAGAAGTCTCTATCATGGATAAACAGAACAAGCATCATCCCCTGGATGATTTAAAGCCATGCATCAATAAAGATGATGTGATTAATTTTAAAAAACAACTTGCCGAAGTAAATATAAGCGATGAAATAAAACATTACATTGTTGCTTTAATTCGTGCTACACGCGAAGCAGAGGGCATTTTAAACGGGGCCAGTCCGAGAGCATCCTTATCGTTAATGAAAGCAGCTCAATCATTGGCCTTATTCGATGGGCTCGACTATGTTACACCAGATCATGTACAGGAAATTGCTATACCAGTTATTTCACATCGTTTAATGATGGACTCACAAAGTCTTTTTACAGGTAATTCAAATGAACGAATTATCGAAGACATACTGTCAAAAATACCAGTACCTATATAATCATCATGCTACGCAAGCTACTGTTTGCTAATTTCAAACTATTATACCGTTTAAGCCAACGGATACGCCGTAGATTTACATCTAATGGCATGATGATATTGATGATCATGCCTGTTGCCGGGGTATTTGGTTTTGATACACGTACAACATTGTCATTTCAGATTTTTTCTATCACATTAATCATGCTGGTTTTATCAATGGCGTATGCATTTTTTTTTCATGGCAAGTTTTCTGTCGCTAGAAAATTACCGGATTATGGCACGGTTGGGATCCCTGTTGTTTATTCATGCATGATAAGCAACAAAACGAAAAATCCGAATAAAGGACTAATTTTGATTGATGACTTAAAGAGCCAGCTTCCAACCCTTAATGAATTTGCTGATTTTAAAGACCCATTAGATAAAAAAAGAAACATATTTGATCGAATAGTTGGTTATCCTCGACTGGTCAATGTAATACAAAAAATGCGTGGTGGTTCGATCAAACCTGTAGCAATCGACTATATTGCTGAAGAATCAGATATAAACATAAATCTTGAACTGACTCCGACACGTAGAGGCTATGTTTATTTTGAAAAAATCAGATTGGCTCAAACTGATCCTTTGGGCTTATTTAATGCGCAGAAAGTTTATACAAAAAAAGACAGGTTATTAATCCTGCCAAAACTTTTAAAAACACCAAAATTGAAACTTTATGGGAAACGTACTTATCAACATGGTGGCATTAATAACGCATCAATTGTAGGCGATTCACAGGAATTTATTTCATTACGTGATTACCGGCCGGGTGATCCCTTGCGCGCAATACATTGGCGTAGCTATGCCAAACGTGGAGAACCTATTGTAAAGGAATACCAGGATGAATATTTTGTCCGATATGGTTTGATACTGGATACTTATCTAAATGGACAAGCTTTTGATTTATTTGAAGATGCTGTTTCCATAGCAGCTTCATTAATGTCTGCACAAAAAGATCAGGATGCTTTACTGGATTTAATGTTCATTGGAAATAATGCCTATCGATTTACTTCTGGAAGAAGCGTCACTGATGCAAACAATATTCTCGAAGTGCTGGCATGCATTGAACCAGAACAAGATTCCAATATAGAACGTCTCCAGAAAATGATAGAACAACATATTTATGAGTGTAGTGCGTTGATATTTGTTTTACTGGCACTTGATGAAGAACGACAAGCATTGATCAAAAATATAAATCAATTCAACCTGCCTATCAAAGTTTTGGTTGTAACAGATAATATTCATGAGCATGAAATGGATCAAATAGAAAAAATCGGTATCAACTATCTTAAACACGATAACCTTGAAAACGATTTTTTGATGGTGAATTAAATATAATCACTTAAAACATGAACACTTTAACGCTTAACTCTGCCAAACATACTCTGTCACCTGCTCCACCGTTTATCACACTGGGCGTGTTAATGTTATGGGGATGGCAAACAAATTACATCATTTTTGCCCTGGTTATGGGCATATTATTGGAGCTACCCTATTTTATTAAATGGCGCATCAATTTTACTGAGAAAGATGTTAATCAAATAGCTGATTTAAGCGGTGTTCTTTTCTTCGTTGTTATTCTTTATGTCTTTGCAAACTATTCGTATCACGGCATTTTTAAAATACTGGAACTCATTCCTTTTTCACTATTTTTAATAATGCTTACACAGCGCTACAGCTTAACTAATAAAATAAAAACATCTTCATTATTCATCAGTGTCCGTAGACTGGGTAAAAATGCCGGAGAAGATGTTTTGTATGATGTTGATATCAGCCTGCCTTATCTTTTTATTTGTTTAATATCTGCCAGTGTAGGTAATAAACATAGTGAAATCTTTTTTATTTCCTGTGCAGCAATAGTTATCTGGCTTTTGTGGGGTATACGGCCACAACATTTTTCTTTGTCCAAATGGATAGCTTTAATCCTGCTTGTTATTGCTCTCTCTTATTCAACACAGTACGGCATTAAAGCTCTACATGAGCAAATGGAAACATTTGTCATGGAGTTATTTGATAAATACAGCTGGAAAAGCCGTGATCCACAACGCACAATGACCGCAATTGGCTCATTAGGACGATTAAAACTTTCCGATCGAATTATATTCAGGGTCAAAACAGATAATAAATTTACGACACCACTTTATTATCAGGAAACATCCTACAGCATATATGATTACGGAATCTGGCGAAATCCGAATGTTGACTTTGATATTATTGAAAAAACACGCAATGAAAATAAATGGCAAATCAATAAAAATAAAAATAACATCGGTAGTGTAGATATCGGTATCTATCTTGATGAACAATATGCCATTATTCCTGCACCTGATAATACCAATACATTATCCGGCAAGGATATAATCCAACTTGAAACCAGTGTCTATGGGGCACGTCGAATTGAAGCACGCGAAGGCTGGATCAACTTTCGTTTAGGTTATGCAAACTATAAATTTTCGGAAACTTCACCTGACCCTGAAGATCTTGAGATAGGACTGAGATATAAAGAAGTTCTTAAAAAAATCGCTACTGACCTTAATCTCTATACAAAGACGAAACCCGAGATCATAGACACGGTAAAAAAGTATTTTTCTGAAAATTTTTATTATTCCATAACACAAAATCAGCGTTTCACCCAAGGTGGGTATTTATCGAAATTTTTATTAGAAACAAAAAAAGGGCATTGCGAATATTTTGCCACGGCAACTGCATTATTGTTACGAGAGGCAGGTATTCCTACGCGTTACACAATAGGTTATTCAGTACAGGAATATAGTCCCTGGCAAAAAAGTTACATCGTACGTGCGCGTCATGCACATTCATGGGTTAAATACTATCTGGGTAATGAATGGCATATCCTGGATACAACACCTTCAGTATGGGCACCACTGGAAGCAGAAGATCGAACCTTTCTGGAACCCCTGATGGACCTGTTATCCTGGTTACGTTATTCCATTACTAGTGGCGATATTGATGATCAAACAGAAAACAACGATTGGTTAATCTGGTTACTTCTCCCCTTAGGTGCTTATTTAACATGGCGGTTTTATAAAAAAGAACGTGTAACCCAAGAACTAAAAGAGAAACGTAATGTTATTAAAGTAAATTACCCGGGACTCGACTCATCAATATATCAATTAATTGAAAATCTCGAGAAAAAAAATGATAAACGAAAAACCGGAGAAACCTTGAATAAATGGATAAGACGCATCCTGCCCGATGAAAAAGCAAAACAGTATATAGAGTTGATAAAGCTACATTATTGCTATCGGTTTAACCCTGTCAGCAATAAAAAAAATGATAAAGAAAAACTTGAAGATGCATTATCTAAAATGCAGATTTTTTCAGGAAAACACTAATAGAAAACCATTTTCAATCTTGAATTCCAGTTCATTTAAAGGACGACTTCCCTTTTTGATACACTCTCCACTTTCAATATTAAATTTCCACTCATGTTT
>JBNLAL010000103.1:0-5852 GCA_050302115.1 Gammaproteobacteria bacterium
TAAGCTGCTGCCGCAGCTGCAATACCATTTTCAACATCAACCGGTACGCCCGCTTCATCACATGAGTTCAGGAAGGCAATAGATGCCTGCAGTGCGTGTTGCGGTTGAATACCGCCAGTCGCACAAAGACGCCAGCCCAGATCAGGCGCACCAGGAATCGCTGCCGCTTCTACGGCGTGCTTTGAAAACATGATGTTAAGTACTTCCATGATTTTCGCTGCACCAAAACCTTCCGGTGATTTAACCGCCGTGACTGCATTCGATGCTGTGTTGATATCTTTTGCTACCAGCTCCAGACCTGCACCCTTTACCGCAGCACGATACACTTCGGAACAATCTTTATGACGTTCGCAAACACGATCAATACCTTCGATTGCCAGTGCATCCAGAGCCACTGCGAATTGCGAGTAATTACTTGGTGTTTCGATGTGTAGACCCATGCTATCCATGGCATCAATCATCTTGGTAAGGTGCAGGTAGTGTTGACCTTTTTTAATGCCTGCATCTGCCAGTGCTTTGTCGGCCTCATAAACTTTTTCAACTGCTTTAGGGCTAAGCGAAAGCATGCCGATACAGGGCGTACCCATCATCCCTTTTTGGCTACAGCCAATGAGCATGTCGATGCCCATTTCAGTCATATTACATGGCATACTGCCGATGGAAGAAATACCGTCAATAACAAGCAGTGCCGGGTGGTTTAGTTCATCCAGTAAGTCACGTAACTTTCTGGGGTTTGTTGTTACGCCTGCGCCGGTTTCGTTATGCGGTGCCATGACCATCTGGATGTTGTGATCAGTATCGTTGGCTAATGCTTCACGACATTTATCATAGGGCAGGTCTTCACCAATTTCGCCTTTGATACGCAGCACGTTTCTGCCGAGGTTTTCAACACAGTTACCCATTGCTGTACTGAAAGCACCGATTTCCAAAGTAACAATCGCTGGCTTGTCGGAATCGGCTTCGCCAGGGAAACGGCATGAACCTGCAGCCGCTTCTGTTCCAGAAGTACCGGAACCGGTGAAGAACAACGCCCTACCGCCTTCCTGCATACCGACTAACTTGCCATACTCTTCGCGAACCGCTGTAAAAAACTTCGCGACGCTAGGACCACGCATCCCTCTTGTTTGAGTCGATGAAAATTGAGTCACCAGATCAGAACCAAAAGCAGGTCCCGGTGTCACGTTGATAATCTTGGTATGTGGCGACCAAACAGGGGCCTTATCATCAAGAAATTCGTTTTCAGGTGCGCCAACCTGATCCGTTTCAATAAGACGTCTAAGTCCGGAAAGTGGTGAGATTAATTTATTTGTCATTTTTAGCTACCCTTAAATTAATGTGTTTAAATTGTTACGGTTTTGTTTTTTTATAATTAATATTTTTATTATCCGGTCCATCCGAGACCAGCTGATATACAGTTAATACTCAACAACAATGGAATCAAATCATCCAGCGGATCGGCGTCTTTCGGTCTGTTTCTGAATTCCTTCACCAGTTTCACTTGTTCCAGTCCGGACTGATGTAGAACTGGTGATCGTCGGTTGAGTTTTCTACTAAATCGTTTGAAGCGTGTGCAGAGTTTTTCTTCTCCAGTGATCTTCAATACCATTTCGATAGTGAGTTTGTATTCTTCCAAAATCATGTTGAAGATTTGATCGCGGATGGCCTTGTCTTCAACCAGTTCGGAATAGGACCTGGCAACATCCAGATCGACCAGTGACAGGGTTTTTTCCGTTTCATCAATAACCAAACGGAACAAACGTGAATCATTAAACATCTTGTTGATGATCGCTTCGCCTGCACTGCCTTCAGCATCAATAAAATTCTTTAGTGCGGTACCCACGCCATACCAACCGGTGACGATGTGGCGGTTTTGCGTCCAGGCAAACACCCAGGGGATCGCGCGTAGATCGCTTAATGACTTGGCACCGAAACGACGTGCGGGTCGTGAACCAATATTCATCTTGGCCAGTTCTTCTACCGGACTGGCTGCGTTGTAGTAATCCACCAGACCGTCGGTCTCGGCTAACTCTCTGTATTTGGTAAACGCCAGTTCGGAAATCTTTTCCATGGCTTCATCAAAATCCGGATGCGGTTTCAGCTCTTCTTCATCCATGGATTTCAGTGTGTGTTGAAAGACACTGGCGGCGAGTAATTCCATCTGGTATTGCGCCGTTCCTTCGTTGGCGTATTTGGAAGACACCACTTCACCCTGTTCAGTGATACGCATCTGACCGTGAATCGATCCGGCCGGTTGTGCGGCAATGGCCAATCCGGTTGGTGCGCCACCACGGCTAACGGACCCCCCTCTACCATGAAAGAAGGAAATTGGAATACCGGCTTCCTGCCCTGTTTTGGTTAAGTTGGCCTGTGCCTTGGTCAGTTCCCAGTTCGCGGTGAAGTAACCACCGTCTTTATTGGAATCGGAATAACCGATCATGACCTCTTGTGTACCGGTCTGGTTTTTTATCGAACGTTGTATCACCGGAATGCTGAGTAATTCTTTCATCATCTCCGGGCCACGTTGCAGATCATCGATTGTTTCAAACAACGGGACGATCGGCATGCGACTGTATTCTTCGCCTTTGTTACCGGCAAACAGTCCGGAAATCTTGGCCAACAGATAGACACCAAGAATATCACTCACCGATTGCGTCATAATCAGGATGAAATGACCAAAGGCTTCACGATCCAGTTTGTCCATCATCTCGGCCGACATCTGGAACAAACCTAATGTCGATGCTGCCGTTTCTTCCAGGTTGGAGAAGGTCGGTAACTTTTTACCTAAAGGTTTATCCAGTTCTTCAAATAACCATGCCTTCCATTCTTCACTGTCGGGTGCAGGTACTTCGTCATTACCCTTCATCGCTTTATAGATAGCAGTCAGGGTATTGTTCACCGTGGTTGAGTTTTCACGCAGGTCGAGTCGAACGGTTCTGAAACGGTAGGCCTCGGCCATCTGTAATATCGGCATGACAAAGTCACGTGCCAGTTGTTTACAGTCGGAATCCCTTAAACCAAACATCAATTGTTTAAGGTGTGTAATAAATTCATCGGCATCGATATAACGGATACCGCTATAGTGTCCGTCCTGTTCTGTATCGAGTGTACCTTGCAGTTTGATCAACATGCAGGCAACAAACTGACGAAAGACTTCACCCGGATTACGTTTGGAAACATGGTGCAATTCATCGATGTCTTCCAGGATCAAGGCCAGGTCTTTTTCAAACTGTTCGGAAAGATCAATGTTGACCCTGGCAACACTGAGTTTTTCCAGTAACACCTGTAAGTCTTCGACATAGTGATGCAACACCTGGTTACGGTTACGTAACAAGGTATTCTTTGTCACTTCATTGGTCACGAACGGGTTACCATCACGGTCACCACCGATCCATGATCCAAATTGAAAGAACGGTGGTATAGAAAAGTCTGCATCGGGATAATTAAGTTTTAACGCCCATTTAATTCTTTCGTGTGTTTCCGGGATACGTTCAAACAAGGTTTGTTCGAAGAAATGTAAACCCCAAACCACTTCCTGTTCGACGGACGGTTTTTCCAGTCTTAATTCACCGGTCAACCATAACAAGTCGATTTCATTTTTTAATTGTCCGACAAACTTTTCGCGTTCACGCGGTGTCCAGCGTGTGGCCTCGATACGATAGAGCAAGACATAGATACGACGATGTATTTCCAATACGGTAACGCGTTTGGCTTCCGTTGGATGGGCCGTGATCGTCGGACGGATATGTGCGATGTTTAACAGGTTTTGTATGGCGTCGGCACTGATACCGGCATCTTTTGCCTGCTTGAAGACATTGGCAAAAGTCCCCGGCACATTATCAAGACCGTATTCTTTTTCAGCCAAACGGCGACGGCGCATGCCGGTGTTTTCTTCAGCAACGTTTAATAACTGAAACCAGATACCCCAGGCCTGGAGTACACCCAGCAGTAATTCCGTATCACCAGTGGGTACAGGTTTCTCCCCTTTAAAATAGGGGAGAATTTCGCTGTGTCGATGTTCAATGACTTTGGTAAGTTGACCAGTTAATAGCTCAACCACTTCTTTCGCATAGGATGCAGAAAGTGTATCTATTGAGTGTTCATTAAACTCTTGTTCACCATTAGCCATAAAACTTATAAACCATGTTAAAAAGAATCAAAGGTGCCTTTTTAAGCAACGCGATCGCCGGGTTCTTCATCATTGAAAAACGCTTTGACGTTAGAAAGAGAACGCATGCCCATAGCAACGCGGGTTTCTGTTGTGGCACTACCCAGATGCGGTAATAACACAACGTTTTCCATGCTTAATAAATCTTCCGTTACGGAAGGTTCTTTTGCGAATACATCCAGACCGGCACCGGCAATCACTCCATCCTTTAATGCCTGAACCAGTGCAGGTTCATCAACGACATCACCACGTGCGGTGTTAATCAGGAACGCATGCTTTTGCATCATGCCGAGTCGTTCCTTGTTCATCAGGTTGGTATTGCTACCCCCACCCGGGCAATGCAGGGTTACGAAATCCGAATCTTTTAAAACTTCTTCAACAGTATCGAACTTGGTAGCATTGAAATGTTTGATCACATCATCTTTGGGTGGATACGGATCATAAAAACTGATCTCCATATCGAAACCAAAATGCGCTTTCTTGGCTACGGCCTGCGCAATACGTCCAAAACCGATAAACCCAAGTTTCTTGCCGGTCACTTTTGTTGCCAGCATATGGGTAGGACACCAACCGTCCCATTTCTTGTCCCGGACAAGACGTTCGCCTTCGCCACCACGACGGGCCACGGCCAGTAATAACAGCATGGCGATGTCTGCCGTACAATCGGTTAACACTTCAGGAGTATTGGTTACAACGACACCGGCTTCCTTGGCTGCATCGGTATCAATGTTGTTAAAACCAACACCAAAGTTCGCCACGATCTTGCACTTACGATCGGCAACACCAAAGATTTCTGAATTAATCTGGAAATCAGAAACGGTCGGGCAAACTGCATCATAATTTTGCATCGCGTCTTTCAATTCATCGACGGACATCTTGTGATCGTCTTCATTCAAGGTGGCGTCGAACCATTCTTGCGCTTGTGCTTCAGCCTCTGCGGGCCATTTTCTTGTCAGCAAAACCTTAGGCTTACTCACTTTATATTCTCCCAATGTCTATTTAAAAATAACTTAACGCCATGGATGGTGGAAATACCGGCAATGCATGGAGCAATTGCCAGTGCATGCGTATTACTCCTGTCCATTTAATTTTTATTTTTTAATTGTGAAAGATAAAACGTGAAAAGTGAAACGCAACCGGTTCGGCCACGTTTCACTCTTTTAATTTCTCACGTTTAACCGGCTTTTGCCATAACGTCCTGCATGACTTCAGCAAATGAAGATGGATTTGGAACGACGGTAACACCGCATTCTTTCAATATCTCCACTTTCTCTGCAGCACTTTCGCCAACGGCTGAGATGATGGCTCCGGCGTGGCCCATACGACGGCCTTTTGGCGCGGTCAGACCGGCAACATAACCCACAACCGGTTTGGACATGTTTTCCTTCGCCCACATGGCCGCTTCGACTTCCTGCGGTCCACCGATTTCACCAATCATGATAACTGCCTTGGTTTCAGGATCCTGTTCGAAAGCTTCGAGATGATCCTTAAATGAACTACCGTTGATGGGGTCACCGCCAATACCAATACTGGAAGAGATACCAATACCCACTGCTTTCATTTGTGAGGCGGCTTCATAACCCAGCGTACCGGAACGACCGACAACGCCAACGTTACCTTCCATATAAATGTGACCCGGCATAATACCCATCATACATTTACCCGGGCTGATTGATCCGGCACAGTT
>JBNLAL010000104.1:0-5774 GCA_050302115.1 Gammaproteobacteria bacterium
CCTGCCATCATTCGACTTACTAAACCGCGTATCCCCTAATAAAAATCATGGTGTCCAAACCGTTTGGGAATTGATACTATCGCGCCCTCGATGGTGGCCCGTGCCGGTCCCCTCGCAACACGAAATTGTGAACCCCGTCAGGCCCGGAAGGGAGCAGCGGCAGCAGTGGATGTGTGTGCCGGGGTAGGGACGGTGCGGGTTGCCGCTCTACTTGCCGAGAATCATTCCTCATGTATCATGACTGTCCTGAATTTAATATATCCAATAATTATTATTAGAAGTAGGGAAAAGTATTTTCACTGAGTTCTCAGGTACTTGCGCGCAAATGGCGGCCGCGAACATTCCAGGACATGGTCGGCCAATCCCACATATTGAAGGCTCTGGCCAATGCGCTGGATCAAGACCGTTTACACCATGCCTATCTCTTCACCGGAACCCGTGGTGTGGGCAAAACCACACTGGCACGTATCCTTGCAAAATGTCTGAATTGTGACAAAGGTGTCAGCTCAACACCTTGTGGTGAATGCAATGCCTGTGTGGCAATCGATGAAGGAAGGTTTGTCGATTTAATTGAGGTTGATGCCGCATCCCGCGCCAAGGTGGAAGAAACGCGCGACCTGATGGACAACGTGCAGTATTCTCCTACCAGTGGCCGTTACAAGGTCTATCTCATTGACGAAATTCACATGTTCTCCAATCACAGTTTCAATGCATTGTTAAAAACACTGGAAGAACCACCACCGCATGTAAAATTTTTATTAGCGACAACAGAACCAAAAAAATTACCGGTTACGATCCTGTCGCGTTGTTTGCAATTCAACCTGAGTCATTTAACCAACGATCAAATCGCTAAACAGATCGAGATGATACTCGGTGAAGAAAACATCAACTTTGATCATGCTTCGGCCGAACTCATTGCACGTGGTGCGGCAGGGAGTATGCGTGATGCGTTAAGTTTGTTAGACCAGGCTATTGCCTATGGTGGTGGTCAACTGGAAGAAGAACAAGTACGTGCCATGATGGGCACGATCGACAGCGCCAACCTGGGCGGATTACTCGAAGCCTTGAACAATGCCGATGCAGAAACACTATTAAGTATCGTTGAAGACATCGCCTTGCAAAACCCGGATTTCGATGCGCTGTTAACTGAACTGCTTAGCCTGTTACAAAAGATTGCCATTATTCAGGTCTTGCCGGATGACTCAACCAATCCGCTAAAAGGTGATAAGGAATTACTCAAACTAGCCGGGATAATGAACAAGGAAGATGTACAGCTCTATTATCAAATTGGCATGATGGGTAGAAAGGATCTGTATCTGGCGCCCGATTCAAAATCCGGTTTTGAAATGATCATGGTACGCATGTTGGCGTTTCGTCCTGCAGGCGCAAATGAGATAGCAACGACAACGCAAACACCGCGTTCAGCACCCGTTGCAAAACAACCAGAAGCTAAAGCCGAAGTACAAACACAAACAATTGAAGCTCAAGCTGAACCGGGAACTGTTACAGAAGCCAGAGAGTCAGAGCCATTAAACAGGGAACCCGATACCAACTGGAAAAATATTATTGATGAAATGGCACTAGCGGGTTTGGTAAAAGAACTCGCCGGGCATTGTGCATTAAAATCACATACTGCGAATAAAGTTGAATTGTCACTCGTGCCATCACAAGAACATCTTTTGAATCCAACGCAAAAAGAACGTCTTGAACAGGCTATCAAGATCCGTTTTGGTAACGATGTGAAATTGTCTATCGTAGTGGAAGACCCGGCGAACGAAACACCAGCAGAGGCCAATGCGCGTTTGCAACGGGAAAAACAACTGGCGGCAGAACAATCTGTTAAAAGCGATCCAAATGTACAATCATTAATGGATACTTTTAATGCGACACTGGATCCAGATTCTATTCAACCCAATTAATAAAGAGGTACGAATGCTATTTTATCCTCATACGTCGTTAACAATGTGCTCGAATGCTCATGTATTACTTATACACTCCGGTTCTCGGCAATTGTTCCAGACATTGCTCTACCTCCTACGTCCATGTAGTCGTGCGCGCTTGCCTCGTCTTATGTACAGGAAGTACGGTATGCCGATTTGGCAGGAGCATAAAATCGGCGAGAACAAACTATCTATTCGTGCAAAGCTCTAATATGAAATTTTTAACTTTAACCGTCATTCTGGCGAATGCCAGAATCCAGTATTGATAAGCGAGGTTATGAACCGATGAAAGGTGGTTTAGGAAATATTATGAAACAGGCCCAGCAGATGCAGGCCAATATGGAAAAAGTACAAAAAGAACTGGCAGAAGCCGAAGTCGTCGGTGAAGCCGGTGCTGGCATGGTCAAGGTAACCATGAACGGTCGCCATGATGTAAAACGAGTTGAGATCGATCCGGAATTAATGAAAGACGATAAGGAAATGGTCGAAGACCTGGTCGCTGCTGCTGTTAACGATGCCAACCGCCGTGTAGAAAAAATGACAGAGGAAAGAATGGCGAGTGTCACCGCCGGTATGGGGTTGCCTCCCGGTATGAAGTTACCCTTCTAAAAAGTCATCTATTTTAAATTTGGTTGTATGACCGAGCAAACCTTACTCGAACAACTCGTCGAAGCCTTGCGTGTCATGCCGGGCATCGGTCGTAAATCTGCACAACGTATTGCTCATCATTTGTTGCAACGTAATCGCGAAGGTGCAAAACATCTTTCCAAATTACTGGCAGAAGCGATGGAAAGAATAGGGCATTGCGAACGTTGTCGTACGTTTACCGAAAATAAACTCTGTCATTTGTGCGCAAGTGAACGACGTGATAACAGTATGATCTGTGTGGTTGAAAACCCGTCTGATGTCGATGCCATTGAAGAAGCGAATTACCGTGGCCGTTACTTTGTCTTGTTAGGTCATCTCTCACCTCTGGATGGTATTGGTCCTGATGATCTCGGTCTGGATGAATTTAAAAAGTTATTGGATGATGAAGAACTAAAAGAAGTTATCCTTGCGACGAATACGACTGTTGAAGGTGAAGCAACCGCGCACTTCATTAGCGAAATGGTCAAGGCTAAAGGCAAACAGGTTTCACGTATTGCCCACGGTATTCCTATGGGCGGTGAACTGGAGTATTCAAACAGCCTGACAATTGCACATGCCCTTGATGGAAGAAAGGTAATTTAGATATAACCTAAATCTACATTCATAAAGCTATAGTCGTTATTTTACTCTACATATAACAAATCGATTCACTTCCAGAATTCCCACCACTTTTTTTCTTCTGTATGCACAGGTGAATTTTCTTTTGCCGTATCTGAAGCCTGGCTCGCTGCAGCATTTTCTCTTGCAATTTCTTGATGTTCTGCATCTTTGTTATTGTTAGAGGTATCTATATCTAACCTATCTTTAATTTCTTCTTTTGCACTATCTACAGCGTCATCAACAACTCTCTCAACTTTTTTATTTGCTTCTTTAGAAAGTTTTTTTGTAAATTTTTTGGATGAGTTGTCAGCATAAAGCTGTAACGAAAAACAGAAACAAAAAATAAAAATAAGTAATCGCATAGTAATATCTCACAAGAAATTTCTTATTAATTATAATAAAAAGATTAATTGATGCTTATGTTTCATGCCAGATTGAGACTGGGTTAACATTAACTAGACCACAAGTGAAATGGATTTTGACATTAAATTAATTTAAGGGGTCAGATCCCTCTATTATTCAGGAATTGTCTGTTCATATATTGCATTGGCATTTTCAACAGCATCAATTTTTTTTTGCATCCATAGCTCATAATCCTTATCCATGCCTAATATGTGTTCAACGAGCCAATCATTTAAAAATATTAATATTGCCTTAGGGCTATATGACGAGGACTTTTGTCTAAATTGATTCAATAAATTATGCGCTTGTCCTTTGAGGGCTTCATGTACTTGCTTATGATTTTCAAGTTCGGGATAGCCACATGCCTCCATTAAGACTTCTTCCCGATCAAAATGATAATCTGTGTAATCAATTAACTCCGAAAGCACAGACTCAATGGCGCCATTATTCGAAGCTACATCTGCATTAATTATGTATTCCATTTCATTAAGCAAGCTCAGGAGTTTCTTATGGTCATTGTCAATAGCATCAACGCCGACGGACATTTCATCTGTCCATGCTGTAGGTTCAAATGTACTCATAGATTGGTTCCCTTTAATTTATAAAGAATTCGATTAATTCCTTACTAACGTCTTCCGGTTTTTCTTCCGGCAAGAAGTGTCCGCACTCCAACGACTTACTCTCAACATCATTAGCATATTCTTTCCAGACATTAAGTACATCATAAGTTCTTTGTATAAATCCTTTTGCACCCCATAAAACAAGTAAAGGACATTGTATTTTTTTATTCAAGTCGGCTTCATCATGTTCCATATCTACGCTGGCGGCAGCGCGGTAGTCTTCACAAGAGGCATGAATAGTTTCCGGTTGACTGAAGCAGCGGATATATTCATTAATGGTTTCATCATCGAACTTGGCACCGGGGACACTCCAGCGTTTTAGTTTTTCTTTTAAGTAATAGGCTGGATCGGCACCAATCATTTTTTCCGGCAGGCCATCCGGTTGAATCAGGAAGAACCAGTGGTAATAGCCCGTGGCAAAATGTTGGTCAGTAGTCCTGAACATGTAATATGTCGGGACGATATCCATAACGCAGGCCTTTTTGATCTTGTCCGGATAATCGAGTGCCAGTCGGTGTGTGACTCGTGCGCCACGGTCATGACCTGCCACATAAAATGTGTCATAACCAAATGAGTCCATGACTTCGATCATGTCTTGTGCCATGGCGCGTTTTGAATAGGTGTCGTGGTTTGGCGTAGATGCCGGTTTGGCACTGTCACCATAACCACGCAAATCAGGACAGATGACATGAAAACGATCAATCAATGCCGGCGCTACTTTGTGCCACATAATATGAGTTTGCGGATATCCGTGTAGCAATAGTAGTGGATTACCGCTACCAGCATGTACAAGATTAATTTCAGCACCATTGGTCTGGACTTTGATTTGTTTAAATTTTTTTCCAAACAAAATGGCTGTTATAGTAATTATATTGAATTATCTACTTCTCATTGTCTGATTTTGTGAATAATCCAAGTTCATATTCCAGGTTATAGTGCCCGAAAACCTGGTTCGCTTCACGACTAAGTTCTTCAAATAAATCTTGAGGGTCTTCGCCATTGGCGATACGCTTGTTAACTAATGTTTCAATTGCTTCTCTAAAACTGGTAGCCATGTTTGCCTCCTGGTGAATTAAGGGGACAGAATTATTTTATTTCCTTAATTTAGTTTAGCGCAAAAATAACATATCGTTTTCAATTAGTTGTTTAAATCCTGCTTTAACACTTTGTAATAATGGATCGGGCGCACCCGCTTGTTTGAAGGCGGCCAGTAATTGCTCGATGCTGGCAGTACCATTCACATGTTGAAATAAATGGGCAAAGCCTTCCGAGAGTTCGATGGTTTGATGTTCGATACTCGGTTCACATTGAGAGATATGACTGACCTGTGCGCGAGCAATTAATAGTCGTGGGTCTTCCTTTTGTAATACTTTACTTCGTTTATCCGCATTGAGAGTTTTTTTGCTGATCTCGGTCCATAGATCGCATTGTGTTTTTGGACAAAGTTTCTGTTTTAGCTTGGCATATGGTTGCGGCAACATCGCTGCACTAACAAAAGAGGCTAAACTAACCGTTCTAGTCGACCAGTTTGATTTGTCCGTTTGTTGCAGGTCATCGGGCAAAC
>JBNLAL010000105.1:0-5764 GCA_050302115.1 Gammaproteobacteria bacterium
ACCAGTATAGAACACCCACAGAAACTACTAACAGCGTTGATAGATATGCACTTTGCTTAATCCAATCTAATCGTTGGTTTTTTTTATATTTTATTAATTCCATTTTAAATCTCCCTTTCTAATATCTATTCAAATACAAATAGATAAACGGGCTACTTTCAGGTAATTCTCATAACTTGTAACGGCTGCCATGCCAATTTCTTGACTTTTTATGCCCTGATTAAAGAAGGATGCAAGTCTGATACCAGACAAACTTATTTAGGAACTATAATTGGTAAAAAAAGAGAGATTAAGAGTGATACGTTACTTCTAATCAAGCTTGAGCGGTTTATTTCGGCTCAATATGCTCAATTATCAACTGTAATTTTCGATTGCCCATGTATTCATTAATATCCAGTTTATAGGCTGCGTAAACATCCGACACAGAAGAAGGCCAATCCTCATCAGTATTATTAAACGAGATTGCGTCCAGTACCTTGTCACCATCCTGTGTCTGTAGTTTGAGTTTTAAATGGCTACCACCGACAATGCGCTTATCAATGATCCTGAATTCACCATCAAAGGTTGGCTCCGGAAATGCCTGCCCCCAGGGACCTGCTGATTTAAGGTCGTAGGCCAAACGTATGGAAAAATCATCACCACTTAACTCACCATCCGTCAGACAATGGTCGCTAATATCCTCTAATGAAATATGTTGCTTAAGAACAGTATTAAAACTTTCATTAAATGTTTCAAAATCATCTTCCTTTATCGTAAGACCTGCCGCCATTGCATGGCCACCAAAGGTCAGGATCAAATCGGGATATTGCCGTGTTATATCTTCTAACAGATCGCGGATATGTAAATTCGTAATCGAACGCGCCGAACCTTTTAACACTCCCTCACCTTCTTTAGCAAAGGCAATAACCGGTCGATTGAATATCTCTTTTATTTTCGCGGCCAAAATTCCGATAACACCCTGGTGCCATTCGGCTTTAAAAACACAGATGCCTGCGGGCACATTATTTACGGAAGTCTTCAATAAATCTTCCAGTTCCAGTAGAGCTTGTGCCTGCATTTCGTCCTGTATCTGTCTTCGCTCTTTGTTTAAATCATCCAGTTGAATAGCCATCTCATCAGCTTCGTGTTCGTCATCACACAGCAAACACTCTATACCTAATGACATATCCGTTAACCGGCCTGCGGCATTTAATCGTGGCGCAACAGAAAAACCCAGGTCAGTGGCCGTTAATGCTTCCACATTCTTTCCGGCTTGTTTCAACAAGGCCCTGATTCCGGCAATAGATTTATTTTGTTTAATTCGATTTAAACCTTGCGCCACCAGTATGCGATTATTTTTGTCCAACGGTACGACATCCGCTACGGTTCCCAATGCCACGAGGTCAAGTAACTGGGCAAGGTTAGGATAAGTAATATTATTTTTTTCAAACCAGTCCTGTTCTCTCAGTCTTGCACGCAAGGCCAACAAGACATAAAACATGACACCTACCCCTGCCAGGTTTTTACTTGGGAAGGTATCACCCGGCAATTGCGGATTGACAATCGCATCTGCCTCGGGGAGTTGTTCTGCAGGTAAGTGATGATCAGTGATTAAGACTTTCAGGCCATTTTGTTTTGCATGTTTAACACCGTCGATACTGGAGATACCGTTATCAACGGTGATCAATAAATCCGGATCGAATTCCAGTGCGACATTAACAATCTCCGGCGTTAGACCATAGCCATATTCAAACCGGTTCGGCACAACATATACAATGTCTTCCACACCCATCATATTCAAACCACGAATTGCCAGGGCACAACTGGTCGCGCCATCCGCATCGAAATCGGCAACGATAAGTATTCGCTTTTTGTTATTTATTGTTTCAACCAGTAAATCAACCGCCGAGTCTATACCCTTCAAGTCATGAAAAGGGACAAGCGAGGCTAACGAATAATCAATATCATCACTCGTTTTAATATCTCTTGCGGCAAGAACGCGTTTAATTACCGGATGCAGTGAATCAGGCAATTCTGTATTGTTTGAAACGTCGCGGCGAATGATTTTTTTTGGCATGACTATGTTATTTAATTTGTTTTAAACATTAATATGTTTTTCTTTTTTCGCCACAACTTATATCTTGCAGAATTATCAAGATTGATAGAATAACGCGTTGTTCTTATATTAAGCCTATCCAGTGTTTTATTTTTCAATGCTTTTCTTAGTGGTAAAAACCAGTTTTGTTCATAACTGATTAATGCTTCCAGCCAACCTTCCAGATCATGATAATAAATAAAACGTTGAAATGCGTTAATAACGATAAGCCCATTATAATTAGCATCGTGTTTTTTAATTAAGTCATAACTATCCGGCAACTCTTCAAACGGTGTTGCGGCGACCATAGACAAGCCTTTTGCAAGCATTTCATCACTGGTAATAAAAGACCATTGCCTATCGATAATCTTTGGTAATTCACCATAGCCCCAAAACCAGACACTGTTTATAGGTAACTGTTTATTTTGTTCACGCAGCTGGTTTACATCAGACATATGCAATGTCATTTGGACCTCATTCAATAATTGTATCCAGTTGATACGGTCGTCACCTTGAGGCATAAACGGCAGGATATCCTTGCCAACAATCAGGTCTAATGGTGTAGTCTGGATCTCCTGCGGTTCTTTCACCCGGACATACCAACGATAAGGTACCGGAACTTCAAGAATCAAACCATGAGGTTCCAGAACCCTGTTGATATCTGCAGCTAATGCAACAGCATCACGCTGACTGAGATTAAACCGGTTTTGATCCATCAGGATCAAACCGTCTCTATCGGCACTGACATGAACAGGATCTGCCCGCAACCATATCCCTTCCGGATGCTGGTTATCATCACTCAAACGGGAAATTGCCGCGATGGGTAAATCAGTTGCTTCCTGTTTTTTTAAACCAAACAATTCACATAAAGCGTAGCTTGGTGAAAGCGGTGTCAGTGTTTGTTGCTCCCCCCGGCTTAACAACCAGTTTAATGCAGGAAGATCAGGAAGGTCGTCAGGATGGATGAGAATGTCGGGGCCGAATAATCCTGGAATAAATAGCGTGATGCTTCGCATCACTAGTCTGGCAATTGTGAAATATTAAATATTAAAAAACTGGAACAGGATCTTTTACTCTTCACTAATATTATCCATGATGGCTTTGCTCACTTGATCCAGGGTCGCATCTACTTTTACGAGTGGTGCCGTACTTTGTTTAATTGCCGTATCCGGATCTTTAAGACCATGTCCGGTCAGGGTACATACAATACAACTGCCTTCCGGTATCTTACCTGAATTAATATCACGCATGGCTCCAGCTAAAGAAGTAGCAGATGCAGGTTCACAAAAGACCCCCTCTTTTTCTGCCAACAACTTTTGTGCCGCCAGTATTTCTTCATCACTACATTCGTCGAACCAACCATCGGATTCTTCTTTTACTTTCCAGGCCAAATCCCAGGATTGCGGATGACCGATACGTATCGCCGTTGCCACCGTTTCAGGATTATCGACCATTTCACCACGCATGAACGGCGCGGAGCCACTGGCCTGGTAACCCACCATCTTCGGACGCGTACTGACAATATGTTCGGCATACTCACAATATCCGATCCAATGGGCGCTGATGTTCCCGGCATTGCCAACTGGTAAACAATGAAAATCAGGGGCTCGTCCCAGCTCTTCAACAATCTCGAATGCCGCCGTCTTTTGACCTTGCAGGCGGTAAGGGTTAATTGAATTCACAATAGTAACGGGGGCCTCTTCAGCAACTTCTTTAACCAAACGCATACCATCGTCGAAGTTACCCTTGATCTGGATAACTACTGCACCTTCCATCATTGCTTGTGCCAGCTTGCCCTGCGCAATCTTGCCATCAGGTATTAATACAAACGCAGTAATGCCTGCACGCGCCGCATAAGCGGCAGCCGAAGCAGATGTGTTACCGGTTGAGGCACAGATAATTGCCCTGGCACCGTCTTCTACGGCTTTGGTTACTGCCATCGTCATACCGCGATCCTTAAAAGAACCGGTCGGGTTTAAACCTTCATACTTCACATAGATATCAACTGACTTATCAAGCAGGTCAGGAATATTATGCAGTTTGATTAAAGGGGTATTACCTTCACCGAGGCTGATGATGCGGGTGTCGTCATGCACAGGCAGACGGTCACGATAACGTTCAATTAATCCGGTATATCTGTTTCTAAAAGTCATTAAAACTATCCTAAGGTTTCCATACGAATACGCATTACGGTGCCATTGATGGCATCCAGTTTTTCAATCTGGCCAATTGCATCATTCATATTTTTCTCTTTAATACGTTGCGTCAGAAATATGATAGGAACATGACTGGCTTCTGCAGGCGGTTCCTTTTGTAATATTGCTTCGATACTGATTCCTGAATCACCTAAAATCCGGGTCACCTCTGCAAGCACACCCGGTTTATCGATAGCATGCATACGTAAATAATAAGCCGTTTCAACCTCTTCCATGGGAAGAACATTAAGATCAGAAATCGCATGCGGTTGAAACGCGAGATGCGGCACACGATTTTCAGGATCAGTCGTCAGGGCACGTACGACATCCACCACGTCTGCAACAACTGCGGAAGCCGTTGGTTCTGATCCGGCACCGGCACCGTAATATAATGTGGGTCCAACAGCATCGCTCATAACCAATACCGCATTCATGACTCCGTCTACATTCGCAATTAAACGACGGTGAGGAATCAAAGTCGGGTGAACCCTGAGTTCAATACCCTCATCAGTCTTACGGGTAATACCCAGATGCTTGATGCGATAACCTAACTCACCGGCATACTGAACATCCTGTTGTTCAATCTTTGCAATACCTTCGGTATAGGTTTTATCGAACTGCAAGGGCATACCAAAGGCAATAGAACCCAGGATTGTTAACTTATGTGCCGCATCAATTCCTTCTACATCAAAGGTAGGATCCGCTTCGGCATAGCCTAAAGCCTGAGCTTCTTTCAAAACATCGTTGAAGTCACGGCCCTTATCACGCATCTCGGTAAGAATGTAGTTACCGGTACCATTGATAATACCCGCAATCCACTGGATCTGGTTAGCCGCCAGACCTTCACGTACTGCCTTGATAATAGGAATACCACCGGCAACGGCCGCTTCAAAAGCAACGGTGACACCTTTTGCCTGGGCGGCTGCAAAAATTTCATTTCCATGTAACGCAATCAAAGCCTTATTAGCGGTAACAACATGTTTACCGTTTTCAATTGCTTTTAACACCAGTTCCTTTGCAGGTGAATAACCACCGATTAATTCAATAACGATATCGATTTCAGGATCCTCGACAACAGCAAAGGCATCGTCAGAAATCTTATCGACTTGATCCAGTCCCTCAATAGCATCAGCGTTGTATTGTTTTGCTGCAGCATGTGTAATTCGAATGCCCCTTCCGGCACGACGTGCAATCTCTTCCGCGTTTCGTGTTAATACACTGACTGTACCACCGCCGACAGTACCTAAACCTAATAATCCAATATTGACTGGTTCCATAATTCGTTATTGTTAACTCGTGTTATCTATTTCAGAAAGTAATATTTAAGAATTCTTATTATTTTTAGCCAACGCTCGTTTTAGGATCTTCTTCTCTTAACATAGCGCGTATTGAACGTATTGCCTGTCGGGTTCGATGTTCATTTTCAATCAAGGCAAAACGGACGAAATCATCTCCATAACTACCGAAACCAATACCCGGTGATGCTGCGACCTTA
>JBNLAL010000106.1:0-5681 GCA_050302115.1 Gammaproteobacteria bacterium
TACTGGGTAATGTTTCTTGTTAATGGAGTCAGTCTCTTATCTCTTGTTATAGATATATTTGTTTGGCCTGCCTCAACCAGATCATTTATTAACGCCTGCAACATCATATCACCCTCATGAGCAAGGCTGTCCGGCAAAGGCTGTCCAGCCAGCCCCCCTCCTGTGATAAACTCAAATAAAAAATGATGCATTATTGTTATGTTTATTATCCCTGTTATTGATTTATCTAAAGGTCAGGTTGTTCATGCTCTAAGAGGTGAACGTAATAAATATCAACCGGTTAAGTCTGTTTTAACATCGAAACCGGAAGCCAAAGCAATTATTGAGGCATATTTTAAACTATATTCCTTCAAGATAATTTATATCGCTGATTTGGATGCCATTCAGGAGACTGGTGAACATATTTCGTTAATTTGCGATTTGGCCCAATGTTTTCCAGATGTTGAGTTTTGGCTGGATGCAGGTCGATCCATAATCAAAAATACGCAAGTATATTCAGACATAAAAAATATCAGGCACATACTTGGTTCGGAAAACAATTTTCCTGAAGAAGAATTCAAAAATATTATCCAAGCCAATCCAAATATTATTTTATCTCTCGATTTTGGCAAACAAGGTTTAATTCAAAATCATTTCCTCCTCGAAACACCCACATACTGGACTAATGACGTAATTATCATGATGTTGCATCGTGTAGGCAGTAATGAAGGTATCGATCAGGAATATCTCAAAACAATTAAAAAGACTGCCCACCAAAGTAATCTCTTCTTCGCAGGGGGGATAAGAAATATGGACGACATTTCAATTCTGGAAAGTGAAGATTATAAAGGCGTATTACTCGCTACTGCCCTACATAACGGCAATATAACTAAAGATGATTTGATGCAGTTTTATAATAAATAGTCGCTCCGTTATTCTTTACGTCCCTGTGTAAATCACCGCTCCTGTGCATAACCTCCATGGATGGAGGAAATGCAAAAGGATTGTAAGGAACAATCCTTGCCCATCCACCCGCGGCATTGCCTGCATGGATGCAGGTACTTGGGAATTGTCTGGAACAAAATTCCCGACAGTACATCCTGTACATCACCGCTTCGGACTTCCTTCTTTATTCTTCTTTTGAATTTATCGATTCTCCATAAATTCTCGAGAACTTGTTCCAGACGTTCTCTACTACCTACATCCATGTAGGCAATAAAAAAGCCCCGAATAATCGGGGCTTTTAAATGCTGAACTAAATCAGCAGAACTCTTTATTTCTATGAAATTAAGAGTGTGCTGCAAATGGGTGATCAGCTGAACCTTTCTTGCTAACAACTTCTGCAGCTTTAGGTTCACGAGCAACTGCACGCTTGATTGAAAGCTTGGTTGCTTCATAGTTGTAGTCCTGGATTTTGGCATCGTCATCTGCCAACCAGTGAATGAAAACACCCACAGAGATAAAGATATCATCTGCTTCATCAGCAGGGATGGTGCCGTCTTCAACACAATCCATAACTGCCATAGCAACACCACGCTGTGCAGGACCGAACATTTGAACAGCTTGCTTCGCGCCTTTAATGGTTACTTTGTTAAAAAGAATGGTGCTAGGTTTACAAGCCAGATTTGGAGCTACAACTGCCAACAAGGTACTGAAACCGTCTTTGTTATTGGTTAATGCATTACAGAATGCAGATTCAGCTGCGCTACCACGTGGACCCATGATCAAGTCGATGTGTGCAACTTCATTTCCGTCACCCACTAATGCTTCACCAATTAATACTCTGTCAATGACCGCCATTTTCTTGTCTCCTCCAATTAGAAAGCCAAAGATTTTTCCGAATATAGACATCGCTGTCTTCCTATTTGTTAAGGTTAAATAATGATTAAGGGATTTGTTACCCTACCCGTTACTACCGACGAAAAGAAGAATTCTCCTCATCCGCATTTTTTTTAAGTTTTTAATTGCGGGTCAAATTATAGACCAAGAGACTGGCTGCTGTTAAATCGGCACTCGTCCCAGGGTTGTAATTATTTTTTTTTAGCTCCTTATCAAATTTTTTTAATAATTCTATTTCCGTTTCCGGATCAGCAGAGCTATTAAATTTATTTGCTATGACCTCGCCTTTTTTTCTTATTCGTTCCGCTACCTGCGTATCATATTTTCTCAAAATGTGTGAATCGATCAACATCGACATAAAACACAAGTAACACGAAACGGTCGCCCATTTTACACTATTCCAGCGTTTAACAAAGCTTTTAATCCCAGCATAGCCTAATTCAAAAACTTCGCTGAAATTATTGATATATTGTAGTGCAATAGTGTCGCGTTCACTTGCTAAATACATGGCTTCAAGCAGTGAACAATCTGGATTTTTATTCACGTCCTGCTCCTCAACCTCTCCCAAACCTCCGGGGTTGGCTAAACTTATTGCCTTAAAGATTTGATCTGCATCATTTTGTTTTAATGAACTTAAAGTAGTTTCTATGTTTTGACGTAATTGACTATCATTGTCAAAGCCCATCTCAGCTGCACAGATAATGGGGGTAAAAAGAAGCAGCATGCCCAGGTTCGTATTGCAGCCAACTTTCTTTTGAGTTGCTAGAACGCTTCTAAAGACCCTTTCGCCAAATGCATTATCAGAATCACATAAATGGGGTACAGATACTTCAGCACTTTGAATAAAATCCTGGACAGTCATATCGTGTCCATCTGCATAGATACTAACGTTCCCAGGTTTGAACGCTTCTATTTCTCCCATGAAACTTGCCATGACAGCAGCTTCTATTTTTTTTCTATCCATCAGAAATTCAGTTTGAACAGAGTTTTAATTCGTCGTTTTCGGCAATGCGCCTGACAAAGGAATTAATCAAACAGGAAGCAATATTAAAATCCACGACATTCTGCAGGCCATACCAGGCGGGGATACTGTTTACCTCAATAATGTAATATTCACCTTCATTGTCCTGAATGATATCGACTCCGGCATAGTCTATGTCGAGGACGGAACAAGCTGTCTCGGCTAACATACGAATACGTTCGTCAATTGCAATTTGTTCACATTTTGCCCCTTGCGCCCGGTTAGTTATCCAATTTTGGCTACGCCGGGTCATCGCTGCCATAGCGATGCCATCAATAACAAAAACACGAATATCGGAATAATCATTCTCTTTTCGTTGAATAAAGCGCTGCAGATAATAAATACCGGCAAACTTCTCATCGTGGATAAGTCCAGTCTGTTTGTTGACCAAATGCACTCCTATTCCTTGTGAACCGAATAAAGGTTTTAGTACCAGTTGGTTTTCTCTATCAGATTCTTTTTCAAGAATGGCTTCTGCCTGTTCCACGGATTCGCATATCCAGGTTTGTGGTGTTGGTAATCCCGCCCGGCTCAACAAAAGACTGGTAAGAGGTTTATCGACTGTACGTTCGATGGCCCTGGGAGTGTTGTATACCGTGACCCCGATGTCATGCAGGGCATGCAGGATATCCAGTCGAAAAATAACTTGTTCCAGACTACCACCGGGGACCCCTCTTACGAAAACACCTAGTGGAAGCTGATCAAAGCCCGGAAAGATTAATTCATCTTCCGTTGAAGAAATTTGAAGTACACAGTCGGTCAACGAAATAAACTGACCTTCAAGCCCATGGTCTTTTAATGCATTTTGCAATTCACGACCATGCCATCCTGGATCATCGGTAATGATAGCAACCTGTCGTGAATGTTCGTCCATACTGTCCTAGCAAAAAGACTTATCAAGCAAGTCGAGGTCGATCTTGCCCGCATGAAATGTTCGACCGGTCTTCAAAGAACTGACCGCAACACGTGCCGGACTGAACAACATGGAATCAATCTTGTAAAAATCGTAATTCACTGCCTTAAAAATCTCACCAAATGGCTTTCCATAATCTGAAGAAGAACTACTGGGTAACTGATTGGCCAGTTGTTCCGCTTCGTCATCTTCAGCCTCAACAAACAACTGTATCTGTCCGGCAAATAAAATTGAATCATTGGTTCGACTCATTGCAGTCAGAAAATCTCTTGATGGTGGACAAACCGGAGCACTCCCTGCACCGTCAATAATTTTATCCAAAGGGAAATGCAAGGCATGTGCTTTATGTAAAGAAGTTTCCAAAACACGCGCTACAACCTGTACAGAACCCGCCAGACTGGAGGTAGGTGTTAGAATTATTGTTAATGCAGATGCAGGAATACCACACTTTTCGGCTACCTTATCAGCAATTTCCACAGGCGGTAATTTATCGGCTTCAATAACAATACAGGCCTTGTCCGCCTTATCGCGATAACCTAATTCATCATATAACTCTTCACTGCTTCCCATGGCTCGGGCAGGACCTGAGCCCAACGCATTGAATGCACCTTTGCCTTCCCCATGATTCAGGCTCCAACCTGCATATTGGCTGGCAAGACAGGCGATCACCGGATTTGTGCTATGTACATCCAGATGCCAGGACCAGTTTCTGAAATTTGTTGATGCACGTAATTTAACAGTCCCCAGTCCACCCATACATATCTCACCAATGATGCGACCTGCTTCCAGTCCACCGGGAACATTGATACCGGCATCAATGATGCGGCAACCATTCTCCAGTTGAGTGACTTCAAGACGTAATGATTCTGCGTTATCAACCAGGCTCTCTACCAAAGGGTTGGTAAGTTGATTAACACTGGGAAATGGTAATGGTTTATCCATTGATGCTACCCTCTATCTTAAATTTATAATTATTTAACTGGCAACACACTAAACGTTTAACTGCGCCAGCTTTGTTTCAATCTGATTTTTTTTTAATTCGATTTCCTTGTTTATATCGGACCATGAATCGCTTTCTGCATGGACAGTACACACAGGCCGATATTTTTTTATTTCTGTACCTGCTACAGGACGGTCCTTGACCCAGACAGGCCACTCAAAACCCAACGGGATATGAAGGTCAAAGACGGCATAAAGTATGGCATAGCCGCGAAATCCATAACACCTTTCAGGAACAATTTTTTCCAGTGTCCCATTAAAACAGGCAAGATGTGCATCGAATAAATTGACCGCGTTGTCATGCAATTCAAAACTCGCTGGTGGTCTTGGGTTGACTTCCAGCACATAAATATCACCGTTTTCATCTACTATATAATCAAGACCACAGAGACCTTTTAAACCAGTATGTTTAACGAGACATTCAATAATCCGGGACACTTCAAAATAATGACGTTCCGTTATATTGGGCACCCGACAACAGCCAGCATACAAAAAAGGCATCGCGTCATGCATCGTTGACTGGGTTTGTCTGTTATAGCCAATAATCACTGAATTTTCCCCATCAGCAAGAAAGACAGCACTGCATGCAACACCTTCAATATATTTCTGATAATAATCTCCCTGGTTTTTCTTATGACTGCTATCAGTCAACCATCGTATGTGCTCTCCACCCATACCCGCAGTTTTTTTGACCAGGATATTCTCCTGCTCAGCTGGATTATCAAAAAAAACCTCCGGATGATTAATGCCAAATTTGTCCAGTAAAGAAAAAAAAATTTGAGGTTCTTTAAGTTGTTGGATTGTTTCTACAGTATTGCTGTACGTTGTCGTGAAATTGGAAATATGATTAATAAACTCTGGAGAATGTTCAAAACCGGAACCTAATACAACTTCACCAGCGGGGTTTTCTGACAAAAAATGCTGTATAGC
>JBNLAL010000107.1:0-5669 GCA_050302115.1 Gammaproteobacteria bacterium
GACTATTACAACATCTTCGCTTTCTCTGGGTGATGATAGAATTTCACTGGATACAGAAGAACGCCAGATCTCTTCTCCTTTCTCTGCAGATAAACTAAGTACATCACCTTCACTGGTTCCAACCATAACCAGATTTACATCGGCTCCAGGTCCGCCGGTAATTGGCAGGTCGCTATCAATATGCCAAATATTTTTTCCAGTAGTGGCATCCAGTGCTTCAATATTACCCCTGGTGTCAGCGACAAACACCTGGTTGTTTAAAATTGCAGGAACAAGTTTGATAAACAGTTCGTCGGTACCTTTACCGGCATCGTTTGACCAGAGTTCATTCACTTTGGCGGTTTCGATAAAATCAACCAGAGGTGTGGGAGGTTCGGTGTTATCAACACCTCCAATCATCTGGTTGACGTATTGTTTTGCGCCGCAACCATAACAGGTCGCTATAATTGCCAGTAAAAAAAAGGCTCTGAATGATGTGAACAAATTAGATCCTGCCCAGGTTGTCCAGTTTCATCTGTAATAATGATTGTGCATCTTCGGTGGCGACAGAATTGATTAACGCTTGTTCATAGGCCTGTCTGGCTTCAACTATCTTTCCCTGCTTTACATAAATATCACCGCGTAATTCTTTATAACGAGCAGTAAAAGAACCCGTTTTTTCAGTGTCTAATAAGTCATGTGCCTTTTCCAGTTCATCGCGGGCAATTAAAACTCTTGCAAGTCTTAATCTTGTGATGTGATCGATCTCATTTTGTGAGTTATGTGCAAGGACCCAACGTAGTTCTGACTCAGCTGTTGCCAGGTCACCGGTTTCTGCAGCCAGTTTCGCCAGCATTAATTTTGCAAAGACGGCATAAGTGGTGGAGTCGAAATCTGCAACAATACGATCAGCATAGACCTTTATATTTTCTATGTCGTTAGAGCGGGAGGCAACCATCATCTGTTCGTAAAGTTTAGAAGCTGCTTCAGCTTGTTTCGCAACATGTGTGTTATACGCGCGCCAGCCAAAAATTGCGGTGATACCGATAACAACACCAGCGATGATGGATTTACCGTTTTCTTTCCACCATTTTTTTATGGCTTCGACTTGTTCTTCTTCTGTTTTGTAGACGTCCACTTCGTCACTCTCCCGAGAGTATTCTTGAATTAAAATTCAGTTGGTGAAATTGTCCCTGCAAAAGGCCGCACATTATAACGTGGCTTTTGCGTTTGTTTAGCTTTCCGATGAGAAAATCACTGGAAAATTCTAGATTGATAGTGATTTAACAAGAAAATCAGTAACTTCCGCCCGTTTTACCGTGGTTTGTTCCCTGTCACTGCGCAAAAATTTGATGGTAATTAATCCTTGATTTAATTCATCCTCCCCCAGGATGAGTGCCAGTTCAGCCCCGGATTTATCTGCTTTTTTAAACTGGCTCTTGAAGCTGCCACCACCACAATTCGTTAGAATTCTGAGTCCGGTTTTATTGCGTAGTTCCTCTGCCAGTAACATTCCCGGTTCTATCACTGCTTCACCTGCAAGAATAAGGTAAGCATGAGGTATCTGATAATTTTGCATTTTTTCAAAATTAGCCAGTTCAAGTAAGCGTTCCATGCCAATGGCAAAACCGACGGCAGGCGTGGGATTGGCGCCATGATGTTCAACCAGTCCATCGTAACGTCCTCCGGCACAGATGGTGCCCTGTGCACCGAGTTGATTAGTGATCCATTCGAATACCGTTTTACCATAATAATCCAGGCCACGAACCAGCCTTGGGTTCACCTGATAGGAAAGTCCAGCTGCATCAAGAATTGAACGCAAACCGGCAAAGTGTTCAACCGATTCATTATCCATGTAATCTTCCATTGATGGCGCAGATTCAATGAGAGCTTTCATATCCCGATTCTTGCTATCAAGGATGCGCAGGGGATTTTGTTCCAACCGTACCAGGCTGTCCTCATCCAGTTTGTCTCTATGCGCTGAAAAATATTCAACCAGTTTTTCCCGATATCGCAAACGTGACGTTGTAGTACCCAGTGTATTGATCTCGAGACTGACATCTTGCAGTTTTAACGCATTCCAGATACGGGCACACATTAAAATATGTTCAGCATCTATATCCGGGCCGGCAAAACCAAAGGCTTCAACGCCAATTTGATGGAATTGTCTTTGCCGTCCTTTTTGCGGTCGTTCATGCCGAAACATGGGGCCGGAATACCAGAGGCGTTGTGTCTGGTTGTGAAAAAGCCCGTGTTCAATACCGGCACGGACACATCCTGCAGTCCCTTCCGGTCTTAATGTGAGGCTTGATTCGTTACGATCTTCAAAGGAATACATCTCCTTGGAAACAATATCAGTATTGTCACCAATAGAACGAGTAAATAGTTCTGTGTTTTCAACAAGTGGAAGACGAATCTCCTGGTAACCATATTGATTCAGAATGCTGCAAATGGTGGCTTCGAGAAATTGCCAACGCGGGGTATCATGCATGAGGATGTCGTGCATGCCACGTATTGCCTGAAGCTTTGCCATTAGAGATTCTCCTGAATACTGCGATTAAAAGACGCGTAGTTTAGCAGAATAGCAGGCGTGAATAACTCCCGGGATGCTATAAAATTATTGTGGAGGTAAAGTGAACCGGGCTACGCCATTATGGGAATAGGGTGTCGTATCGAACGGTTTACCATTAAACGTTACAGTAACACCTTCAGAAAAACCGAGAATGATATTAAAAGGCGCTTTCCCATTTATATTATGGGTCTCTCCGGGCCGTCCCAGATTCATGAACAGACGTTTGTCATTGCTATCATATATCTCTATCCATGAGTCCTTACTGATTTTCAGAACAATGGAATCAGGACCGGAGGACACGGGCGAATTAACCTCTTCCATGTCATTAATGGGAAGAATACCGAGATTTGTATCCTCTGTGGTTTCTTCCGTTTTTTCATTTTCAATAGAAATATTTTCATCAACACTAAGTGGTCTGTCAGTATTGGGAATATATTCGGTCGCATCATAAACCGGTGTTTGCCAGCCTTCGGGATGTATCACAACTTTAAAGTTTGTATCGGTATTATTGATTCTTCCAGGTGTTGATTCTGTCGTATTCTGTGAATCATTATTTTCAACAATAAAATTACTTTGATACCAGATGAGCAGTAATAAAACGAGTCCCAGAGAGACAAGATAAGTGACTGCCTTGACGGGTTTATCACTGCTGCTTACCTGTGTTGGTGGTTTAACTTCAGGCAGAATGTCCGGGGGAGGGGCAGGCGAGTCATCGTTGTAAAGGGCAATAACTTCCTCGGCATCCGCATTTATTGTTTTTGCATAACTACGTAAATAACCACGTACATAAGTTGCCGTTGGCATGTTTGAATAGTCATTGGCTTCTATGGCCTCAATAATTTTTATATCGAGATGGAGTCTTTTTGCAACTTCAGCAGCAGACACACCCAATTCTTCGCGTTTAGTTTTTAATAGCTCACCAGACGTTATTTGTGAGTTAGTATTCCTGTTATTAGCGATAGAAGTCTCAGTCATTATTGAATCCTTGATTCACGTAGCTTTGCAGCCTCTTCAGAATCGGGGAAATTATTTCTTAATGATAATGCATAGCTGGAAACTGCATCTTTATCACCCAGTTCGTTTTCAATCTGGATGCCAAGCCATAAGCTCTTTGCATTATGTTTTGATACTTGCTGGTAACGTTGTAAATATCCTCTGGCTGATAAGGCATTATTTTGATTAAAAGAAATTTCACTCATCATAAGTAATGCGGGAGGCATTCGAGGGTTAAGTTGTAATGCCTCACGAAAATAGTTTTCTGCAATTTCTTTCCTGTCATTATTATAAGTACATAATCCTGCGTTTGTTATGGCAATTTCAGGTGTAGTATATAACGGGTTGTCTGCAGCCCGCTGAAAGGTTTCTTCTGCTTCATCAATACGCTTTTGCTGGCAGAGAAAACGACCATAGTTATTTAACGTAGACGAATCATTATAATTTATGTTAATGGCTTTTTTGAAATATGTTTCCGCTTGTGCATTATCACCGAGTGTCTGGTAAAGCAGGCCAAACATATTATAGACAGGAGAATAATTCGGATCCGCTTCCTTTGCTTTTTCCAGCTTTTCCAGGGCCTTTTCATAGGAACGTTCTTTCATATAAGCAATGGCCAGGTTTAAGTTGGAAAGTGTAACTTCATTCGTTGTTTGGGATCGTTTTATATTTTGCGATGAAGTCGAAGAACCCACGGTCGGGTTGCAGGCAGTCAACCAGAAAATGCATGAAATGATTAAGAGACATCTAGTTAGCAGGAACATTGGGTCTCTCCGTTTTGTTTTGTTGATGTCTTAATGCTTTTGCAGCTACTTTACCAACAAGTTGACCACAAGCAGCATCAATATCATCACCACGAGTTTTTCGTGTGATAGTAAAAATTCCTGCTTTCATTAAAACATCCCTGAATGAATTTATTGTATTCATGTCTGAGCAAACATAATGTGTGCCGGGAAAGGTGTTAAACGGTATCAAGTTAACCTTAGCCGGGATCCCCTTTAGGCATTTTACAAGATCATGTGCATCTTGCAGACTATCATTGATATTTTTCAACATAACATATTCAATCGTAATTGGCTCGTTATCCCGTGCCTGAGTAAAACGTTTACATGTATTTAACAGATCTTTTAAGGGATAAGAGCGATTAATTGGTACGATAGTGTTACGTAACTCATTATTACTTGCATGTAATGAAATGGCGAGACTGACATTAGTATCGTCTTTCAAGCGTTCGATTTCAGGGATAATCCCTGAGGTGCTGACAGTTACCTTACGTCGTGCCAGACCAAATCCCAGGTCATCAGTAAGTAAGTTGATTGCTTTAATTACGTTGTCGTAATTTAGCAACGGTTCACCCATACCCATAAAAACGATGTTACTTATTATACGTTTATCCTGTTCAAAAAAACCGAGTGCCTGGTTGGCAATCCATACTTGACCAATTATTTCACTGGTTGTCAGATTACGGTTGAAACCCTGTTGAGCAGTGGAACAAAATTTACAATCCAGAGGGCAACCTACTTGTGATGATATACAAAGGGTGCCGCGATCATCTTCAGGAATAAAAACAGTTTCAACAGAATTAATATTATCAATTTTGATTAGCCATTTACGTGTTCCATCCCTTGATTTTTGTTCGGTGATAATTTCCGGAAGTTTTATACAGGTCTTTTCCTTGAGTTGGGCCCGGAGTGTTTTACTCAAGTTGGTCATTGAATCAAAATCAATTATTCCATGATGATAAATCCACTTTAAAACCTGTTGTGCACGAAACGACTTATCACCCATTTCTGTAAAATAGGTTTCGAGTGACTTGCGGTCAAAATCAAGTAGATTGGGTTTTTCTTCACTCATAGTGTTTAACGTGTTCTTGGACAGATTTCAGTCTGGTTAAAGAAAAAATCAATCTCCCTTTTTGCACTTTCGACACTGTCTGAGCCATGTATCGCGTTCTCATGTACATCTCCCTGAAACTCAAGGTCGGCATACAGGTTCCGTATTGTTCCTTGAGCGGCTTCTTTGGGGACGGTCGCTCCCATAATGTCACGTAGAATTTGAATGGCATTTTCGCCTTCCAGTATTTCAACCATGACCGGGCCCGATGTCATAAAGCGAAGTAAAGGTT
>JBNLAL010000108.1:0-5632 GCA_050302115.1 Gammaproteobacteria bacterium
ATCTGTGGCAAGCAGTTGTAACACGTCATTTTAATCAATTGGAAAATAGTTATCGAGAAATACAACAGATGGGGGTGGACCGCTGGTTGGCGATGATCGCTGCCTGGGAAAAATATCAAAAGGCTCTGTGTGTAGTGGATTGCGGAACAGCGGTTACAATCGATATCATTAATAATTCTGGAAAACACCTGGGTGGATACATTGTTCCTGGAATTGAAATGATGCAGCAGGCATTAATATCGAATACAGATAGAATAAAAGCAGTGGTATCAGAGAGAGTAGATATTTCATGCGGCGACAGTACACAAAATGCAATAAATAATGGTGCCGCTTTAGCCATTATTTCCTCGATTGACCGTTCGGTAGCAATGCACAGACAGAAATTAAATGATGAACCGGTGTGTATAATGACAGGTGGCATGGCTGAATACATACAACCATTATTAAATACACAATTTGAGCTTGATAAGAATTTGGTTTTACGTGGTCTTTCTCTAATGCACAGAGCAAAACAATGAAGTGGATTTTTTTATTACTTCTTATTGCCAATGTTGTGTACCTGGGGTTGGAGATAGATCGCGATGCGCGAATTTTTCATGAGAGCAGGGTAGGAGCAATCAAGATACCGGCTGGAACACAACGTCTGACCATGTTATCTGAACTGGAATCATTGCCTGAGAAAAGGAAGCAATCAAGTGTGGATGAAGAGGGTATTGCTTCCTCTTTCAGTTCAGAACCGGTATTACCGATCGAACTTAACCCTAATACAGAACAGATTATGGATACTTTATTGATGGCTCCATCCATGATCAAGATGGATGAAAGTATTGGTGATTTTGAGAGTGATGGTGAACAACAACAAGTGTCATCAATATTTCCAGAGCCGGAAAAAACAGTCTGTTACACTTATGGTCCCATTCCTGACGACAAGCAATCCTCATTAATGTCAAACTGGTTGAGTGAGCGAGGAATTGAATATACTGAGCGGCAAACTGATGAAAAAGGCAGGCAGATGTTTTGGGTTTATCTTGCACCCAGGGGCTCGCGCGCAAAGGCCGAAGCTACATTAAAGGATTTAAAACAAAAAGGCGTGAGTGATATGCACCTGATACAGAGTGGGAACTTGCTCAATGCCATCTCGCTGGGGCTATTTTCCAGCCAGGCAGCGGTTAACAGGCGCCTGAATGAGATCAAGGCAAAAGGCTATCAATCTGTGGTTGTGCCTTATTCCGGAGGAAAAAAGGTACATTGGTTTGATGTCAGCCTCGTGCAGAATTCAGATTACGTCAATGATCTCTTTACCGGTTTTCCAGCCCGATTCAAGGCCCTGCCTGTAAATTGCAATGAAATTGCTATGCAATAGGGAAATCCTTAGAATATGCGCCTGCCAATATTCCGGTCTGACAAACGAATTGATATTCTGCGAGGCAATGAAGTTTATTGCCCCGATAGTTAAATGGTATAACCGATGATTTGTAATCATCTATTGGGGGTTCGATTCCCTCTCGGGGCTCCAATCTGAAATACTCAGATGTTGCCGATAAAAGTAATCAATTCACTAAAAATGGAAATATCCATGAATTTAAAAAAAATCGCATTCTCAACATTCCTCAGCTTTATTTTATTGTTCTCAAATGCGTTCGCGGCTTCGACATATGGTGATATTCAACTCCTCATTAAACAGAGCCAGTATAAGGAAGCGCTAAAACTGACCGAAGATCAGTTATCGCGCAATAAGTCAGATATAAAGTTAAAGTTTCTGAAAGGCTTGATACTCACTCGTCTCGACCGGTATAGCGATGCAGAACAGGTGTTTATACAACTCACTCAGGAAAATCCGGAACTTCCTGAACCCTACAACAACCTTGCTGTGGTTTATGCTGCACAGGGTAAATATGCAGAGGCAGAACAAGCTCTAAAAGATGCTATTAATACACATCCCAGCTATGCCACAGCACATGAAAACCTGGGGGATATCTACGCCAAAATGGCCAGTCGTGCCTACAATCAGGCATTGGAACTGGATACTGGAAATAAAACCGCCCGTGAAAAACTGTCGCTAGTTAATGAATTGATCTCTTCACCGGTTAAATCCGGGGCAGTTACTGACAAAAAGCAGGAAGAGGTTGTTGTTGCAAAAGCTCCGGAACCTAAGCAAGAACCTAAAAAGCCAGTGCCGGAAGAACCGGAAGTGATCATGATTCCTGTTGAGGAAAAAGTTGAACCGGAACCAAAACAGGTAGAAGTCATACCTCCTGTAAAACAGGTTGAACAAATAGTCGATGAGGAAACTGAGCTTGCCAATAACCGTGCTGAGGTAGAGGCAGCGGTATTCAAGTGGGCAAATGCCTGGTCCAATCAGGATGTGGATGCTTATTTGAAAAGCTATGGAACTGAATTTGTCCCACCGAAGAAAATGAGTCGTTCCAAATGGGAAAAAGACAGGCGTATTAAATTGAAACGCCCGGATTTTATTAAAGTCACACTGGATGACATGAAGATAAACCTGCACGGCAAGGATTATGCGGAAATCAGGTTCAACCAAACATATCTGTCGGATACATATGGTGATAAGGTAAATAAAGAGCTGTTAATGCGAAAAGTTAACGATAAGTGGTTGATAACTCAGGAGAGAATACGATAATTAGACAATGTTGCTACGAACCCGGTTAAATATTAGACATCTCCTTTTTATTCTCTCTATCGGTATAGTCAGTTTACCGATACAAGCAGGCGACCTTCTTTCAAAGGCAACTTCAGATCAGGGTCTTTCGAATTATTCAGAAAGTTTATTGATCGAGGCACTGGAACATATCAGTAGTACTGATACTGAAACTGCGCTAAAAGAACTGCGACAGTTAATTAAGGTCAACCCGGATTTTAAAGTTGCTCAATTGATGTATGCGGATTTGATGTTGGCCAAATCTCAAAAGATTACTGATTTTGGAAATATTCCCAATGCATCCTTTGAACGTATCAATGCATTACGTGAAGAGTTACAGGCCCGTTGGCGATATCGTCAGTCACCTGTAGATAGGGACAAGATTCCTGCATCATTGATTCAACTTGCAAGTAAACAGGATCACGTCATTGTCGTAGATTCTTCCCGGTCGCGATTATTTCTGTTCAAGAACCAGGGTGGTGTGCCACTGCTGATAAAAGATTTTTATGTCACGATTGGTAAGAATGGAACAGGTAAATTCGTTGAAGGTGATCAGAAAACACCAGTGGGTGTCTATTTCGTTACCGGTTTTATTAAGCCTGAGGAACTTCCGGATCTATATGGTGATGGCGCCTTTCCTATCGATTACCCCAATGCCTGGGATCAGCGCCACGGGCGAACTGGATATGGCATTTGGTTGCACGGCACGCCGAGCAGTACTTATAGTCGCCCACCCCGTGACAGCAATGGTTGTGTCATTGTTAGTAACAATGATTTAAATACATTGGCCCCTTTTATTCATAAAGGTCAAACCCCTGTCATTATTAGTGACAAGATAGACTGGATAGGCAAACAGGAATGGAAGGAACGACAAACCAGCTATGAGCTTTTTGTTGAACAATGGAGAAAGGACTGGGAAAGCAAAGACGTGGCTTTATACCTGCGTCATTACTCAAAAGATTATTCAGGTTTAGGTAAAGATTATAATTCCTGGGTTGAATATAAACGCAGGGTCAATCCATCGAAAAAGTTTATCAAGGTCAATATTTCCAATACCAGTATGTTTCTTTATCCTGGTGAGCAACAACAACTCATGGTAGTGACGTTCATACAGGATTACAGAAGCGATAACTTCAAACGGAAATTTACCAAGCGACAATACTGGCGTATGGAAGACGATGGGCAATGGCGTATAGTTTACGAGGGAGCGGCGTCCTGATTTTCACTTTGAGCTTTTATATATGCTTCTTCCGTAATATTTTTACTTAGCCACTGAACCATATCCAGCCAGATACTATTAACCTCTTTAGGTGTTGGCATTATCCCCGCATAAGGTAATTCGATGGTCACTACGGGGATCTGTCTCTGAATACCGGCATAGTTACCCAATGAACCGGGATAGGTGCCTAACAGGTTTAGATAAAGCCTGCCCAGTTTATAGGGGCCATCTCGTGGACCGTCATAATCAATCACACCGTGCGGTGCATGTATTGAGACAATGACATCCGGTTGAAACTCATTAATATGTTTAACCAACCAGGTGGATTCCGGTTCACTTAACGGCGCCTTACCCGGGTAGTATCTCGGATTACTTTCCGTGTAATTGTGCCAGTGTTTTAATGCCGTGTTTTCCCAGTCTTCCATGGGGAAGTTTCGATTTAAATCGATATTGTTGCCATTAACACGTTGTGATTTTTTACGCAGTAATCCATCGGGGTTCAAAAGTGGAACGATATGCCAGTGAAACAAACCGGAATGATGAACATCAAGGATACGCAACCATTTAAATACTATACTAACGGATGAATATTCATCGCCGTGGATACCACCAATCAATAACACTTTGCCTAAAGGCGAGCGGCTGGGAAGAGGTGGAAATTCTTTCATTAATATAGGGGCATTACTAACAGAACGTCCATCAGTAGCGGATAAGCCGGCATCAAGACAATCCTGAACACTCACGCTTCCTAATTTACTACCAATGCGAGTACATTCCTGTTCAACCAGTCGTGATTCATCGTCAGCATATAATGAAGAAACAGGTAATAAACCAAATAGAACAATTTTTATAATTATTTTTAACATTATGTTTTAAATAAATAGTCGAAAAAAATCCCGGCAAAGACTGTTAAACCAAACCAGTTATTATTTAAAAATGCCTGCAAACATCGTTTTGGTTCTCTGCCCCATATCAAACTTAATTGATAAATAAAAAAACAACTCGCAATCAGCAAACTTATGTAAAAGTAAGCACCGAGTTCTGCCTGTTTGCCAATTATTATTAACGTTATTATGACCAGCAACTGGATAATGCCGATAATAACCCGGTCGGCATCATCAAACAAAATTGCTGTCGACTTAACCCCAATTTTCAAGTCGTCCTCGCGGTCAACCATGGCGTACATCGTATCATAGACGACAGACCATAAAATATTGGAGATTAACAAAACCCAGGCAATTTGTGGCAGCGAATTGGTTTGTGCAGCAAACGCCATTGGAATAGCCCAGCCAAATGTGAGGCCCAAAAAAAACTGGGGTAGATAAGTATAGCGCTTCATAAAAGGATAGATGCCAGCCAGAATTATTCCGACAAAGGCAAGTTGTACCGTGAGCTTATTCATGGTGAGTACCAGTAAAAAAGCAATACCGATCAAAACCAAAGCAACACACAATGCCTCCAGTGGTGTCACTTCGCCGGTGGCCAATGGTCTGGAGCGAGTACGCTCTACCATGGGGTCATAATTACGATCGGCAATATCATTTAATACACATCCGGCTGAACGCATCAGGAAAACACCCAGGCAAAATACGATTAAAATATTCCAGTCAGGAAAGCCTTTGGCGGCAATCCATAACCCCCAAAGTGTTGGCCACAATAATAAAAATATACCTATAGGACGATCCAGGCGAATCAGTTTCGCGTAAACAAGTAAATGTGCCTTAATTCCAGGCCAACGGGACTTATATAAA
>JBNLAL010000109.1:0-5624 GCA_050302115.1 Gammaproteobacteria bacterium
ATATTAAAACGATTAAGCGATGCTATTGAACACGGTGATCATATTTATGCCACGATAGAAGGTATTGGCCTTTCCAATGATATCGAAGGCAATATCATGTCCCCGGATACCGAAGGTCAGTTACGTGCCATGCAATCGGCTTATGCCAAAGCAGGCTGGTCTCCAAATCAGGTACAACATATCGAATGTCATGGTACAGGCACCCCGGTCGGTGATGGTGTTGAGTTCTCTTCACTTAATCATCTTTGGCAGAGTCATGATGTTGAGGGTGAATGTGTCATTGGTTCAGTAAAAAGTAACGTCGGGCATTTACTAACAGCAGCAGGTGCTGCGGCCTTGATGAAAACTCTATTGGCGATGAAGCATGGTGTATTACCACCGACTGCAAATTATGAAACACCCTCTAATAAAATTGATTTGGCCAATAGTCCGTTTAAGGTTTTATCAAAGGCTGAAACATGGACAGTCGAGAACAAAGAACCACGACGTGCCGCAATCAGTGGTTTTGGGTTTGGTGGGATCAATGCCCATGTTTTACTCCAGGAATATATTGAAAAAGATACTACTTCTGCGATTGCTTTGGCTTCCATAACTAATAATAAAACTAAAAACGATATTGCTATTGTCGGTATGGATACCCGCCTGGGTCCATGGAATAACCAGAATGAATTTGAAGAAGCAGCGATATTCGGTTTGAACAAGTCAACAACAAAACCGGCTAACTGGTGGGGTGCAGACAGTAATGATGTTAATGGTTATTTAATTGATGACGTAAAGATACCGTTAGGTCGTTATCGTATTCCGCCAGCCGAATTAAAAGAGATGTTGCCACAGCAACTTCTGATGCTCGAAGTGGCGGCCAATGCACTGGATGATGCAGGGCTGTCAGAATTAAACAAGGAACAGCAAATAAGAACCGGTGTCTTCGTTGGTATTGCACTGGATTTGAATACCACCAATTTTCATTTTCGCTGGATGCAAAAAAAATATGCACGTGAATGGTTGCAGCGATTAGGTATAACGTTAAGCGATGCTGAATTAAATGAATGGATAGCAAATCTGCGTAACGCCTGTGGCCCTGCCTTAAGTGCCAACCGGACCATGGGTGCATTGGGGGGTATTGTTGCCAGCCGTATTGCACGGGCCTTTCGTATTGGGGGTCCATCCTTTACTGTCTCTGCAGAAGAAACATCAGGCATGCGTGCATTGGAGTCCGGTGTTCGTGCCTTACAACAAGGCGAACTTGATCAGGTGATTGTTGGATCAGTGGATCTGGCCAGTGACCTGAGAGCGGTCAAAGGACATGTTGCGAATAGTGATCTTACTACTGTAGCTGACGGAGCAACTGGCATTGTGTTAAAGCGACATGAAGATGCCATACGTGATGGTGATCAGGTTTATGCATTAATTAAAGGGATTGGTGCAGCCGCATCACAAGTGAATGCAATCCAGAATGCCTGTTCCGATGCAGAATGTCATCTGGACAAAATTGATCTGGCATATCATGCAGCTGATGATGCCATTGAAAATATTCCTGCATTGGAACATGCAGTAAAAAATACTTTTTCTCTGGGACATGTTGGTGCAGCCAATGGCTTGATGGCTGTGGCTAATACAGTCAGCGCATTACATAACCGGCTTTTACCTGAAGATAATAAAAATAAAACGCGATACTGGTTAAAGGATCGAGTTGCGGGTCCAAGGTGTAGTCTGGTTAGCAGTACCAGCATTGATGATAACCATGTCAGTGTGTTGCTACAGGAAGGTAATGCAAAAGCGGTTACCAGAACGAGTGATTTAATACTGTTTGCACTTTGCGCAAAAGATAAACAGTCACTAGTTAAAAAGATTAATGCTTTACAGTTTGAAGATGGCATTATTGAATCACCAGAAGATGGATCTGTTCGTGCTGCTTTGCTTGTTAAAGATAGAAATGAATTTAATACAGCATGTACTGAAGCAATTTCTGCAATAGAAAATAACATTTCTATTAGCAATGGCCGCTGTTTTTACTCTGCCGAGCCATTATATAAAGAAGGCAAGCTTGCCTTTGTCTATCCCGGATCGGGTAATCACTTCTATGGTATGGGGCAGGAGTTAGGTGTCGCTTTTCCTCAAGTACTGGAAAAACTGAATAATGAAAATGAACGGTTGGCTTCCCAGTTTGCCAAAGGTCGTTTCTGGCAAGGTGATGATGGAAAGGATTTAAGTCATGAAGAGGTTATCTTTGGTCAGGTCTGGTTAGGAACATTTGTCAGCGATGTTGTTACCAGTTTTGGTATCAAACCGGATGCCATTATTGGTTATAGTCTGGGTGAAACTGCAGGTTTCTTTTCAACACGGACATGGAAAGCCCGCGATGAAATGCTGGAACGTATTCAACAAAGCACATTGTTTACTGAAGAATTGGCCGGACCATGTACATCTGTACAAAAGGCATGGGGCACAGAAGAAGCAATTGATTGGGCCCTGGGTGTCGTAAATACCAGTGCAGATAACATTAAAGCCGTTTTGCAAAAACATGATCGTGTTTATCTATTGATCATTAATACCCCGAATGAATGTGTCATTGGTGGCGATCGATCTGAGTTCAACAAAGTCGTTAAAGAATTAAAAGCGCAATACCATCCTTTGTCAGGTGTCACGACGGTGCACTGTGAAGTGGCCAAGCCTGTTGAGAAGGCCTATCGTGATCTACACATCTTTGAAACTACACCACCGGCTGGAGTAACTTTTTATAGTGGTATTCGTGGTGGTGCTTATCAAGTCACACAGGATACGGCAGCCGATTCGATCCTGGATCAGGCCTTAACGCCGTTTGATTACACGAAAGTAATTAACGGTGCTTACAATGACGGTGTGCGTTTGTTTATCGAGATGGGGCCGGGCGGTTCCTGTACAAGGATGATCGATCAAATCCTGGGAAAGAGAGAACACTTTGTCAGGGCATTATGTGTAAAAGGTCAGGACAGTGTTGAAAATGTCATACAAACATTGGCACGACTTTATGTAGAAGGTGTACCTGTTGATTTATCTCAGTTACAAACACAAAAACCAAAATCAACAAAGGAATATACAAATTTTATCAGTGTAAAAACCGGTGGTGAACCATTCAAAGTACCACAACCACCAAAGTCAAAACCGGTTGATAGAAAATCAGAGGTTGTTGAATTTAAACAACCCGAAAGAAAAGAAACACAAAAAGAAATAACGCCTTTACCTGTTGCTGTTAATGATGGTTTTCAACCGATTATTGAACAGTTACAACGTGCTGAACAGGCCAGGGCCAAAGCGCAGGAAACATTTTTACGGGTCAGTCAGGGTATGACTGAAACGTTATCCAAAGCTATCAACATGCAAATGCAGTTATTAAACGGTATGGATGTTTCATTACCCGAAGTTTCCTTTGAATCGTCAATCGAACAGTATCAAGAGAAACCGGATTGTTTATTCGATAGAGAAATGTGTCTGGAGTTTGCCATTGGCTCAATTGGTAAAATGTTGGGTCCCCAATTCGCTGATGTTGATCAACATCCAACACGTGTGCGCTTGCCTGATGAACCGCTGATGTTAGTTGATCGCATCATTGATGTGGAAGGTGAACCGGACTCAATGACAAAAGGCCGTGTTATTACCGAACATGATGTTTTGCCCAATGCCTGGTATCTGGACCTCGGTCGCATACCGACTTGCATTGCTGTGGAAGCAGGACAGGCGGATCTATTTCTGTCCGGTTATTTGGGCATTGATCATATTACGAAAGGTCATGCCGTTTATCGTTTACTGGATGCACGCATTACCTTTCATGGTCCTTTGCCACAAGTGGGGCAAACGATTCATTACGATATTCATATTGATCATTTCTTCCGGCAAGGTGACACGTGGTTGTTTCGTTTTAATTTTGAAGGGACCGTCGAAGGTGAACCCGTATTAACGATGACACACGGTTGTGCCGGTTTCTTCACCCAACAGGAACTGGATGCAGGGCAGGGTATTGTACTGACCAACATGGAGAAACAACCGGCAGAAGGAAAACTGTCTGGTGGTTACCAACCTTTGGTTTCTATGGATATTGAAAGTTATAGCGATGAACAACTGAATGCATTACGCAAAGGAGATTTAGCAGCTTGTTTCGGAAATGACTTTAGCGATCTGGATTTAACTAACGCAGTGGGTTTGCCCAGTGGCCGTATGACACTGGTACATCGTATTTTAAAACTCGATCCAACAGCAGGACGTTATGGCCTTGGACAGATCACAGGTGAAGCGGATATTCATCCGGATGACTGGTTTCTGACTTGTCATTTTGTCGATGATAAGGTGATGCCCGGTACTTTAATGTATGAGTGTTGTTTACATACCTTGCGTGTTTATCTGTTACGTATGGGTTGGGTAGGCGAACAGGATGAATTTGTTTACGAGCCGGTGATTGGCGAAGTCAGTCAATTGAAATGTCGTGGTCAGGTTATTGAAACAACCAAAACGGTTCAATATGAGATCACATTAAAAGAGATTGGCTATAAAGAAGACGGTACTCCCTACGTATTAGCCGATGCCTTAATGTATGCCGACCATCGTGCCGTGGTACAGATGAAGAACATGTCGGTTCAACTCAGTGGATTAAAACGCGAACGACTGGAAGCACTTTGGCAAAACAGGAATACACCACAAACAAAACAAATATTGTTTGATAATGAGTCGATACTGGCCTTTGCTGAAGGAAACCCCTCCGAGGCCTTTGGCGATAAATATAAGATATTCGATAGTGAACGTAAGATTGCCCGCTTACCCAGACCACCCTATAAATTTCTGGATTGCATTACTTCGATTAAAGATTGTGAACAATGGGTATTGAAAGCAGGTGGTGTGATTGAAGCGGAATACGATGTGCCCGCTGATGAATGGTATTTCACGGAAGACAACCAGCCTTATATGCCATTTGCCGTCTTGCTCGAAGTGGCCTTGCAGCCTTGCGGCTGGCTGGCGGCGTATCTGGGATCAGCATTGACGAGTGAAACCGATCTGTCATTCAGAAACCTGGGCGGTAAAGCCATACAATATATTAATGTCACTCCCGGTATCGGTACCTTAAAGACAAGGGTAAAGATTACCAATGTCTCCCAATCCGGCGGCATGATTATCCAGAACTTCGATTACGAGATGACTTCTGCTCAAGGACTTGTTTATAAAGGTGACACCTATTTCGGTTTCTTCTCCAAACAGGCATTAGCTGATCAAATCGGGATCAGGGAAGCTGAACCTTATGTGCCTTCGGATGACGAAAGAAATCGTGGAATAGCGTTTTCCTATCCCAAGGAAGCCCCCATGCCTGCTGACATGATGCGCATGGTCGATGAGATCAGTTTATATGTTCCGGATGGTGGTCCAAATGGGCTCGGCTACATAGAAGGGACTGCCAACGTCAAAGCAGAGGCCTGGTTTTTCAAGGCGCATTTTTACCAGGATCCGGTCTGGCCGGGCTCATTAGGGCTTGAATCCTTTCAGCAATTGCTCAAAGTCTTTGCCTGGGAGCGATGGAAAGAAGAACTGCAAGAGGGGCAATTTATGTTCGAGAGCATGGTCCTGAATCATCAACACGAATGGATTTACCGTGGTAAGATTCT
>JBNLAL010000110.1:0-5606 GCA_050302115.1 Gammaproteobacteria bacterium
TACGAGCTGTATTGGCCAAATCAATCGTTGTTTCGATGAGTTCTTTTGGTGAAGTAACCTGGTTGAATAAGGCTTTCATACCTACTTTCATCGCTCCCAGAAATTGTGCCAGGCTGAATTGCATTAATACTGCACCAACTGTTCCCCCTACAACAACGAGGAGTGATGGCACATTGAAAAACATACCGGCACTACCGCCGATAAAGATAGCGGCCATAATAATTCCAGCTGCAGCAACGAAGCCAATAAGGGTTGCTAAATCCACAGTATTCTCCTTGTAACTATGATGAAGGTTGCTTTTAAAATCATTCCTGTTTATTTAGGTATTTACGTATTATTAAATTACTCGTTTGACTTGATATGGTTATCGGTTATTTTTGATGGAACTTTAAACAGGAATCCTGTTTTTTCAGTGTTTTTTTACGTAGTATCAATACTGGTATACGGTTATTTGAAATAAACCATAATTAATCAGTTAGAATTAAAAAAAATTAAAAAAGTCATATAGATGGCAAATTTCCCGGTATTTTTAATATTAGAGAAAAGACCTTGTCTGGTTGTGGGCGGCGGCGTGATTGCGGCTAGAAAAACCCGACAATTACTCAAAGCCGGTGCAAAAGTAACCATTGTTGCAATTGAGCTGGATGAATCGTTGCTTGAATTAAAACAAACACAACAAATTATTCACCTTGAAAAGAAATATGATGAAAGTTGTTTAAACGGAATGACCCTCGCCATTGCGTCGACGAACGATGAGACACTGAATCTAACAATTGCGGAACAGGCAAAATCTAGAAATATACCGGTGAATGTAGTGGATAATCCTGGTGCAGGGACATTTATTATGCCCTCTGTTGTTGATCGGGAACCAGTAATGATTGCAATTTCAACAGGTGGGGCATCACCGGTTCTGGCAAGGTTATTACGTGCACGTTTGGAAACCATGATTCCATCCAGTTACGGAAAACTGGCTGGTTTGATATCACGTTTCAGAGACCAGGTGAAAAAGCAGTTTCCCAAGATCCGTGAAAGGCGTCGTTTTTGGGAACATGTTTTACAGGGTGCCGTCGCTGAAATGTTGTATGCTGGTCAGGATAAAAGAGCTATGAGTTTATTGGAAAAGAAACTACAGGATGATTATTCAAATGAAGATTCAAAAGGTGAGGTCTATCTTGTAGGTGGTGGGCCAGGAGATCCAGATCTATTAACTTTTCGTGCTTTACGATTGATACAGCAAGCAGACGTCGTATTATATGACCGGCTTGTTGCACCGGCAATTGTTGAACTTGTCAGAAAAGATGCCGAACGTATTTATGTTGGTAAAGAAAGAGATAATCATTCCTTACCACAGCAGGATATTAATCATTTGCTCGTTGATTTAGCAAAAAAAGGAAAACGTGTGCTTAGGTTAAAGGGTGGTGACCCTTTTATTTTTGGACGCGGCGGGGAAGAAATAGATTTGTTATCGGAAAATAACATTCCCTTTCAAATTGTCCCAGGTATTACTGCCGCCAGTGGTTGTTCAACTTATGCGGGTATTCCTTTAACGCATCGTGACTATGCGCAGTCGTGTCTTTTTATAACCGGGCATTTGAAGGATGGTTCCATGAATCTGAATTGGTCTGCATTAGTTCAACCTAATCAGACCATAGCAGTATATATGGGTACGCACGGATTGGATGTATTAAGCAGGGAGTTGATTAAACACGGGATGCCGGGAAATATGCCGGCTGCAATCGTGCAACAAGGGACGACTGAACATCAAAATATTTATATCTCAAATATCATGGAGTTACCCCAGATTCCGAAACTTCATGAAGTTAAGCCACCCAGTTTGATTATTATTGGTGAAGTAGTGAAATTACATGACAAACTGGCCTGGTTTGATCCTGTTATTCAATAGTTTCTTATTACTAAAAAAGATCTCATTCAATTAAAGAATTCCATTTATTCGCCGTTAATTGGTATTCCAGGCATATTACAAACAGGAATAATTTGGCATTGGGAATTACATGGGATGAAAGCAATTGACATAGCAGCTTCACTAGATATTGAGCAAATCGAGCTAAAGAGTTTCTCAAGAAGTATTGCTGAGATTGAATGGCTTTTGCTGATACTGGTTTTACTTTACTACGTTTCTCCTGCTGCAAAAGTATCCGATCCCTATGCCATGATCATGTCCCTGATTGGTTTTACCTTTTTTATTCTTACATTTCATTATTTTAATTTTTATACACACCAGTCACGTTGGAAACTGGCAATAGAAACCTGGGTAATGGTTTCCTTTATTTCCTGGGTGTTGATATTAACCGGTGGGGTCGAAAGTCCTTTACTTAATTTGTATTTATTGGTCATTATTGCCAGCGCAATTACTCTGGGAAAAATGATTACCTTACTTGAGATTGGTTTGATTGCTGCATTTTATGTCTATATTGCGGCTCCAATATATGTTTCTAATTCTTTTACGTTATCTGAATTTAGTCAGATAATGACTTTATTCTCGCCTTTTCTGTTAATTGCATATATTACAACTATGCTTGCTTCCGACGTGCATTACAGCCGGCAAATGTTTAAATCATTATCAGAGACAGATGAACTAACCGGATTACTGAATAAACGTTCTTTTAATACAGTATTATTGAAATCAACCAAGGTCGCTTCACGCTATTCACATCCTTTGTCTGTCATGGTTATCGATGCAGATAATCTAAAAGTAATTAATGATAAACATGGTCATAAGGCAGGTGATCGACTGATAGTTGTTTTAGGCGAGATTATTCAAGACTGTTTACGGGCTTCAGACGTTATTGCTCGTTATGGTGGAGATGAATTTGTTGTATTACTACCTCAGTCAACAGCAGAAAAAGCATTCGAAGCCGGGAACAGGATTCGCCTGGCAGTACAAAACTCTTCTTTTGATGTTAATGGGTCACAGGTCAATTCAACAGTGAGTATCGGTATTTCCAGTTACCCTGACGATGCCGTTGATATAAATGAACTGGTTGAAAAAGCAGACAAATCACTTTACCGAAGTAAAAAAGCAGGAAGAAATCGTGTCAGCCATTATTCATATACTGATGACAGTGAAGATGTCACTGAAATAAAACAACCGATCAAGCTTAATGTTTAAATAGTATAATCTAAAATATATTAACGCCTTTATCTTCACCTTCTACTTTCATCATCTTATCGGTCTGAATCGCCAGTTCTAATGCTAATTCAACAGATTTTTGCAGAATAGCTTGTTCGTTACTGGCATTCAGTTTATCGGCAGCAATCAAGGCGGAAAGTATTTTTGTTGCTGCTTCAAAAATATTCGGTTCAACAACGAGATCGTTTCGATGAAAAGAAATACGTGTCATTTCTGACATATCACGATGAGCCATTTATTTTCTCCTGATAGATTTAAATGAAATTAATCTTTCTCAAGTTTAAGTGATACAGAATTAATACAATAGCGTAGTCCTGTCGGTTGTGGTCCGTCTTCAAAGACATGCCCCAAATGCGCATCACATTTTTCACATAATACTTCAACTCGATGCATGCCTAAACTGTTATCACTTTCGGTTTTTACAGCCGAATCTTCAGGTTGCCAGAAACTGGGCCAACCGGAACCTGAATCGTATTTCGTTTCGGAACTAAATAAACTATTACCACAACATGCGCAATGGTAGATACCGTTCTCTTTGCAATCATAATATTTTCCGGTAAAAGCGCGTTCGGTTCCCTTTTTACGACAAATAGCAAATTGTTCAGGGGTTAATTCCTTTTTCCACTCCTGTTCAGTTTTATCACTTTTCCCTGTCATATCAATTTCCTGTTACGACGTCTTTGAGTATGTCAACAATACGCCCCGTTGCTTTCTCTACCAATACAACCGTATTTTCAACTATGGTTCGTTCCAGACCTTCAGCTGGGTCAGGCAACCTTGATTGTAAGTCAGAGGGCAGGTCTCGTTTTGCAAGTCCGGGAGGTAAGGTTCCATTACGTTCCAATTGTCTGGCCAGACCAGGCGGTAATTTTTCTTTTTTTGCCAGACCTTTGGGCATCCCCTTCTTTTTGTCATTCCGGTCCTTATTGTCGTTTGAATCATTGTTTTTATTATCTTTAAAATATTTCTCAATAATCTGTTTTTCCAGTTCCGAAAAACCACCTTCAATGGCTTTATCGATGACAGCTTTAGCAGCAGAGGTCTCAGCAAATACTATTGCTGGAGTTATATTGAACATCAGTGGTAATAACATTAGAAAATATTTTTTCATCATTTCTCTCCGCCTATTTCTTTATTGCTTGTTAGTTATTTTAGACTCATAAGATATCCCTAATGATGTCACATTATTTAACTTTTTCTTGAAAGTTCGCTTAATGTTCTCTATTCTTAAAAAGAGAACCTATGGAGAACATTAATGTTAACCGCTCTGGAAGAAAAAGTTTTACAATTTATTGCCAAATATATTAGTCAAAATGGCCATGCGCCTACCCTTGTTGAGATAGGGGAAGCTTTAAACATCAGATCGAAAGGAACTGTACATCGTTATGTTGAATCCCTAATAAAAAAAGGTCATTTACATCGCGATGGCCGTAATTGGCGTGGATTACGTTTAACTGGTGAACTAAATCGTCGTTTAACCATATTGCCATTGTTGGGGCGTATTGCAGCCGGTAAACCAATCGAAGCAATAGACGATCGTGAAGAAATTAATTTTTCCGATATGTTACTGGGCCCTGATCGCTATGTTTTGGAGGTTAAGGGTGAGTCCATGATCGAGGCCGGTATTCTCGATGGTGATCTGGTTGTCATTCGTAAAACTGATACGGCCGACAATGGCGATATCGTAGTTGCCTTGATTGATCGTGGCGAAGCAACCTTAAAGAAATTAAGAAAACACGGTGATCGTGTTGAACTTATTCCAGCAAACCAGACGATGGCCCCATTGATTTATCCCGCTGATCGAGTACATATTCAGGGGGTGGTAGTAGGACAGGTCAGAGTCTATTAACTAAATCCCGATATTACTCAGTGTTACCATAATGTCATTTAAAATGGCGGTAGCGCGAGGATGTTCTGTTTCAAACCGGTCAATAGAAGTTTTTATTTTGTCTATTATAAAATTTGTTTCATCCTCGGATTCCTTGTTGGCATTTTCTATTTCTTCTATTAAATCCTGGATATGTTTCTTCTCTTCAATATCATCGAATTTTATTTTTTCCAGTTCATCACGCAGATCTGTAATTTTTTTGTTTAGATGGTCATGCATTTTATAGACTCATATTTATTAATTAATATATTGTTAGCAGAGTATAATCTGTTCAACTAGAGCTTCAAGAAAAATGCAACTAGTGAAAATTGAAAATAAAATCAAGTTTGTCATTTGGCTATATTTGCTTGGTGTTACCCAGGTTAATGCCGACATCTGTCCCAGTTCGGAAATTGTCAAAGCACGAAAAATTTCGAGAGATTATGAATGGACAATTGATGAAAGGCGGAAGCTTGAGGATGTGCTTGCTGTAGAGAAGCTGTATTCAGTCAGGATTAAAAACCGGGGTGAATTTGTAGCTTGTTATTATTCCAGTGGTAACCAACTATTACGGCTTGATGCCAAGCC
>JBNLAL010000111.1:0-5577 GCA_050302115.1 Gammaproteobacteria bacterium
TTTGGCAAACTCGAACAAGGAGGTCATGTCATCGTGACACTCGATAATGGCGAAATAAAAGCCGAAATCCAGGAAGAAGAAACTGAAGACGCAGTTTAACTGCCAACTATTATATTTTTTTAACCAGTACTTTTGAGTTTCGTTGATAATTATAAATACTCTGCTTTGTAATAGGCAGATTACTAATATCTGTTTCTTCAAATCCTTTCTCGACAAACCAGTGTTCCGTCTGCGTAGTAAGTAGCATTAACATTTCGGCTCCCTGTTCCTGCGCAATCTTTTCGATAAACTGATAAAGCATCTCGCCTTTGCCCCGGTTTTGGTATTCGGGATGTACTGCCAGGCAGGCAAGTTCCATCACCTTATCTTCCGGGTAATCATGTAGTGCCGCACAGGCGATGACCGTTCCGTCCCTGACTAAAACAATATAATCATTAATATCCGTTTCTATCTTTTCTCTTGACCGTTTAACCAATACGCCCTGCTCTTCCAGTGGTTGTATCAGTTCAAGGATGCCACCAATGTCATCGACAGTCGCCTGATGCAGGGTATCAAAAGGCAGGTCACTTAATAATGTCCCTACCCCATCACGACTGAATAGTTCCTGTAGTACACCACCATCAATACCATGCTCAATATAGTGGACTCGCTTCACACCCGATTCACATGCCTTGATTCCCATTGCCAATGCCGTCATTGGATTTTCATCGATGTTATCTGTACTGGATGGATCAAGCTTTTGCTTCGCCTGGTCACAGGTCAATTGTTGAATTAAGTTACCCTTTTCATCTTTAACAACAGGTACCGTACTTAACATAATCAATTTGTCAGCTTCCAGATCAATAGCAACCTGGGCGGCAACTTCGAATGAACTGAGATTGAAAATTTCACCGGTCAGTGAATAACCGAGAGAAGGAATCAAGACTATTTCTCCGGCATCCAGTCTGGCATTGATACCTTTTTTGTCGATCTTCCTGACCCTACCGGTCAATTCCAGATCAACACCATTTACAACACCATAAGGTTTGCCAGTGACATAATTGCCCGAGGCAACCTTTATCGCCGACTCAGCCATGGGGGAATTAGGTAATCCCATAGACAGTAATGCTTCGATTTGAATCTTTATTTCACCCACTGCCTGTTTCACGCTGCTTAATGTGTTCTCGTTGGTAACGCGCAATACACCGTTATATTCCGGAACAATATTCCTCTCCTTTAACAAGGCGTCAATCTGGGGCCTGGCACCAAAAACAATGATCAGTTTGATCGCCAGACTGTTTAACAAGGCCAGATCATGGATTAAATGTGGAAAGTTTTCAGACGCAACAACATCACCACCAAGCTGTAAAACAAAGGTTTTACCCCGGTGGGCATGTATATAGGGTGCTGCTTGTCTAAACCAGTCTACGAAGGAGTGGTTATTATCCTTATTCATTCACATATTTTCCGTTATTTTGGCTCACAAAAATGATTAAGCATCTTTGACAAGATATTAATCATCGGTTCAATTCTTTCAATGGGTAAATATTCATTGGGCTGATGGGCCACATCAATATCCCCCGGCCCAAGAATAACAGTTTCTGTCCCCATATCATTATAAAAAGGACCTTCTGTTCCAAAGGCCACTGCGCCAGAATCTTTATTAGCATATTGTTCACTTAGTTTAATAATGTCACTTTCTTTCGGCGTATGCATAGCGGGAATGCCATCGAACAAATCATTGAACTCGACATTTAAACCCGTGCCGACCAAAGCACCTTTCACCTTTTCCCGTAATGATCCCGCAATATCTTCAAGCGACATCCCCGGTAACATCCTTAAATCAAGAGAAAGCTCACACACGGCACAAATACGATTCGGACTATCTCCACCAAAGATTTTACCAAAATTCATTGTCGGGACAGGCACGGCAAAATCACAATTAATATGATCATCCTGTAACTTCTCACGCCATAAACGCAGTGCATTGATTACATCGATCATGCCTTCAAGCGCACTCTTTCCCAGGGCCGGATTGCTGGAATGCCCGGAGTGCCCTTCTATCTTAATCGTTTCAATAATAATGCCCTTATGCATATGAATTGGCTTCAGGCCTGTTGGCTCACCAATAATGCAATATCTTCCCAGCTTTTTATTGGCGGTTTTTATTGAACGTGCACCCGACATAGTGCTTTCTTCATCGGCTGTGGCGACAACAACAATAGGCTTTTGATATTGAATATCTGAATTTCTTTCCAATGTTTCAAGAATAATCGGGAAATAGCTTTTCATGTCTGCCGTACCCAATCCGTAATACCGATCATCTTTCTTTGTTAATTTAAACGGATCAGTACTCCAGCCACTTTCATCATAGGGCACAGTGTCAGTATGACCGGACAAAACCAGACCGTCGTCTCCTTCACCACGTCGGGCAATAAGATTGCATTTTTCCGGATTGTCACTCACCGGCATGATTTCAATATCAAAACCCAATGCCTCAAACCAACCGGCGAGCGTATCAATTACTGCCCGGTTACTCTGATCATGTTCGGGATCAATACTGCTCACAGATGGCATACAGATCAAATCGGCAAAACTTTCTTCGAATTCCGGTGTTTTTCTCATAAGTTCGATTCTTTATTAGAGAGCTTTGCACGGATAGATAGTTTGTATTCAGACGAGGCAATAATGCGCGCAGAAGCGGAGTTTATAGTTAATAAATGAGCATTCGAGCACATTTTCAACGAAGTATGAGGACAAAATAGCATTCGTGCAAAGTTCTCTATTAATTATGGCGCTGACAATAAAGCATAGCTCATGTATTCTAACGCACCCTTTTTGCAGACATTATATAGAAGTATCGTCACAGGTAGATCGTAATGAGTAAAAAACTAAATAAATACAGTTCCCGTATTACCGAACCTAAGTCGCAAGGCGCTTCACAAGCCATGCTTTATGGCACTGGCCTGACCGAAGAAGATATGAGCAAGGCCGAGGTGGGTATCTCCAGCGTCTGGTATGAAGGAAATACCTGCAATATGCACCTGCTCGACCTGGCAGAAAAAGTAAAAGAAGGCGTCGTTGCGGCCGGTCTGGTCGGCATGCGTTTCAATACGATCGGTGTCAGTGATGGTATTTCAATGGGTACTGAAGGTATGAGTTATTCTTTGCAATCGCGTGACTTGATTGCTGACTCAATTGAAACGGTCATGTCAGCGCAATGGTACGATGCCAATATCTCATTACCCGGTTGTGATAAAAATATGCCCGGTTGTTTAATCGCCATGGGCAGGCTGAATCGTCCTTCCATAATGATCTACGGTGGTACGATCAAACCTGGACATTGTGACAGCAAGAAACTCGATATTATCTCTGCCTTCCAGAGTTATGGTGAATTTATCTCTGGCAGTATTGATGACGACACCCGTCAGGAAATAGTAAAGAACTCCTGCCCCGGTGCCGGTGCCTGTGGAGGGATGTATACGGCCAATACGATGGCCTCGGCGATAGAAGCCATGGGTATGTCATTACCCTATAGTTCTTCAACCCCTGCTGTTGATCCGGAAAAACTGGAAGAATGTTTCAGGGCGGGAGAAGCAATTAAAAATTTATTGGAAAAAGATATTAAACCAAGAGACATCATGACCCGTGAGGCATTTGAAAATGCCATGGTTCTGGTGACCGTACTGGGTGGTTCTACCAATGCTGTTTTACATTTATTGGCAATGGCACGTGCAGTTGACGTAAAACTGACCATTGATGATTTTCAGGCCGTCAGTGATCGCATTCCTTACCTCGCCGATCTAAAACCCAGCGGAAAATATGTTATGGAAGATCTCCATCTTGTTGGTGGTACACCGGCAGTAATGAAATTCCTGCTGGAAAACGGTTTGATTAATGGTGACTGTTTAACGGTTACCGGCAAAACCATAAAAGAAAACCTCGAAAACTTACCGGGCTTGAAAGAAGGACAAGATATCATCGCTCCACTTGATAAACCGTTAAAGGACAGTGGTCATCTCCGTATCTTAAAAGGGAACCTGGCCCCTGACGGTGCCGTTGCCAAGATCACCGGTAAGGAAGGTCTGGTCTTTTCCGGTCCGGCCAAGGTCTATGATTCTGAAGAAGACATGTTAAAGGCGTTGGAAGATAAAAAGATCGAAAAAGGTGATGTCATCATCATTCGTTACGAAGGACCTAAAGGCGGACCCGGTATGCCGGAAATGTTAACCCCGACTTCGGCCATCATGGGCGCGGGACTGGGTAAAGATGTTGCAATGATTACCGATGGACGTTTCTCCGGTGGCTCGCATGGTTTCATCATCGGTCATGTTGTACCGGAAGCACAGGTCGGCGGACCGATCGCATTGGTAAAAGATGGTGATAAAGTGACTATCAATGCGGAAACCAATGAGATCAGTGTTGATGTTTCTGATGAAGAAATGGCTTCAAGAAAGGAAAGCTGGACCATGCCGGCTTACAAAGCGACAAGAGGTACGCTTTATAAATACATCAAGAATGTAAAGACAGCTTCAGAAGGTTGTGTCACTGACGAGTAACTTCAAGTTCCTTATAGCCTAAGCCACAACATTTGCGACACTATTAACGCTTGACGTTATTAACGTTATGCGTTAATATTCGATAATGATTAAAACCTTTCGAAACAAGGATGCTGAAAGGATATTTACCAGGCAACGAGTAAAGCGATTCTCATTGTCGATCCAGAAATTAGCTCAACGCAAATTGGATCTTATTGATGGTGCAGATATTATTGATGATCTTCGAACGCCACCAGGAAATCGTCTTGAAAAACTTTCGGGAAACCGGAAAGGCCAGTACAGCATTCGAGTGAATGACCAATGGCGAATCTGTTTTCGCTGGAAGTCAGGTCATGCGATGGATGTTGAGATAACTGATTATCATTAGGTGATTAACATGAATAGCAAAAAACTTCCTCCAATACATCCCGGCGAAATACTGTTGGAAGAATTCCTGAAACCCATGGATGTAAGCCAATACCGCCTTGCCAAGGCAACGAGTGTACCGGCGCGTCGTATCAATGAAATCGTTCATGGTAAGCGTTCAATTACTGCTGATACAGCACTGCGTCTTTCAAAGTTTTTTGGCATGTCAGATCGTTTTTGGTTAAACCTGCAAACACGATATGATCTTGAACTGGAAAAAGATCGTTTAGGTTCTCGACTTGATGATGAAGTCGAATTGTATGAAAAAGCGAGTTAAAGCACGCCCTATAAATACATCAAGAATGTAAAAACAGCTTCAGAAGGTTGTGTCACTGACGAGTAATATTTATTCATTAATGTCCGCTTTCGGCCAGAAGCGGACATTAATGGTTTTTGAAATGACCACAGATTATATAGCCAAAAAAAAGACTGAAAAAAGGAATAATAAACCTTATGTAGTACCAAAAATAATCAACCATGGATGCATGCTCTGTGAAATATGCAGAACTAAAATAAAGATTCATTAAAACTATAAGTATTCCTGCTATAAGGAGCCATGATTTTTTATAGTTAGAGCGTATAAGGTGAGATATTAAATAGCCAACAATAGAATAGATAATAATATCTGGTATCC
>JBNLAL010000112.1:0-5561 GCA_050302115.1 Gammaproteobacteria bacterium
ATAGCGATTGATCGGATGACCTTTTAAATAAAATCCTAGAGTTTCTTTTTCTCCAGTTAATCTTTCCTTATCATCCCAATCGGCAACAACTTCATATAAATTTGAAGAACTCGACGCATTATCATTTGGCTCGGCACTGACATCAAGACCAAACATATCGTCCTGTCCACTTGAACTATTCTGACTATGTTGTTCTGCCAGAGAAATAGCTTTGGATAAATTATGTAAAAATGTACTTCTTCCCGGGCCGAGTTCGTCCATAGAGCCCGAACGTATTAAAGCTTCAAGGACACGTTTATTAGCTTTACGCAGATCAATACGTTTACATAAATCAAATAAATCAGTAAAAACACCATTCTCTTCCCGCTCTTTAACAATGTTTTCTATTGCCGCTGAACCCACACCTTTTATCGCTCCCAGCCCATAGCAGATGGTTTTTTCATCTATGACAGTAAAACTATAAAAACTTTGATTAACTGATGGAGGTAATAAAGTAATTCCCATTCTGCGAATCTCTTCCAATAAAGTCACTACCTTGTCCGTGTTATCCATATCAGAAGAAAGTACCGCTGCCATAAATGCAGAAGGAAAATGTGTTTTTAACCAGGCCGTCTGATAAGCAATTAAAGCGTAAGCCGCTGAATGTGATTTATTAAAACCATAACCGGCAAATTTCTCCATTAAATCAAAAATCATTGTTGCCTGGCGTTTCTCTACACCACGATTAACAGCACCTTCTGTAAAAATTTCTCTTTGCTTTGCCATCTCTTCCGGTTTTTTCTTGCCCATTGCCCGACGTAATAAATCAGCTGCACCAAGCGTATAACCAGCAAGTACCTGAGCTATCTGCATGACCTGTTCCTGATATAAGATCACACCATAGGTAGTTTTTAATACGGGCTCCAAATCTTCATGCATATGCTTCCATGCACGTCCATGTTTTCGGTCTACAAAGTCATCGACCATCCCTGATTGTAAAGGTCCCGGTCTGAATAATGCGACTAATGCAATCAAGTCATCGAACACATCAGGCTTTAGTCGTTTAATCAATTTCTTCATACCGTCAGATTCAAGCTGGAAGACAGCAGTTGTATCCATCCGTTGAATCAATTCATAGGTCGGTAAATCATCAAGAGAAATTTTTCGTATGTCGACAAGTTCTTCATCTCTTTCTTTTTTGATCCTGTTTATATCACGCAACGCCCAGTCAATTATTGTTAATGTCCTGAGCCCAAGGAAATCAAACTTAACCAGACCCACAGATTCAACGTCACCCATGTCAAACTGGGTCACTGTAGCTTGCGAACCTTGCTCACAATAAAGTGGCATAAAATCAGTTAATGGACTTGGCGCTATTACAACACCACCTGCATGACGACCTGCATTCCGAGATATTCCTTCCAGCTTTTTCGCAAGATCAATTAATAAAGTAACGTCATCTTCAGACTTATAACGTTGCTTCAGCGCCTTTTCCTCTTCCAATGCCCTTTCCAACGTCATGTTTAAATCAAAAGGAATCAGTTTGGCAATTTGATCGACAAACCCATAAGGAAAACCAAGTACTCGACCGACATCCCTGACAACAGCCTTCGCAGCCATCGTACCGTAGGTTATAATTTGCGAAACATGATCACGACCATAGGTTCTAGCAACGTAGTCAATCACCTCATCACGACGTTCCATACAAAAATCGACATCAAAATCAGGCAGCGATACTCGTTCAGGATTAAGGAAACGTTCGAATAATAGATCGTATTCAATAGGATCCAGTTCGGTAATCCCTATTGCATAAGCAACCAATGAACCTGCGCCTGAACCCCTGCCCGGGCCAACCGGAATACCGTTTTCTTTAGCCCAGCGAATAAAATCAGCAACAATCAAAAAGTAACCGGAAAAACCCATACTGGTAATTACTTCGATTTCCCTTTCAAGCCTTGCAAAATATATATTTTGTTTCTCTTCTGAAATATTATCTAACTCATCTATTATTTTTTTTAGGCCAGCATGTGCATCTTTCTTTAAACGTTCATCCTGTGTTTCGCCCTCTTCTACAGGGAAATGCGGCAAAAAATGTTCACCCAGAGTTAATTCAAGATTACAACGTTGCGCAATTTTTAAAGTGTTTTCTATTGCTTCTGGAATATCTGAAAACAATCCCTGCATTTCATCAATAGAACGCAAATATTGTTGATTGGTATAGGATCGTGGACGTCTAGGATCACTTAATGTGTAACCCTGGTAAATACAAACCCGTGCTTCATGTGCCTCATAATCATCAGCATCAATAAAACGTGCATTGTTAGTTGCAACAACTGGCATACTGAATTTATTTGCTAATTCAACTGCGTGACTAATATATTTATCCTGAACGTCTACTCCTGTTCGTTGTAATTCAATATAAAAACGATCAGGAAATAATAAACTCCATTTTTCAAGTGCTGCTTCTGCCTTAGATTCTTCCTGAGTCAATATCGCCTGGCCTAGTTCACCTTGCTCTGCTGCTGATAATGCGATTAACCCCTCTGAATACTGTTTTAACCAATCCCATTGTACTAGTGGCATCCCCCTGGATTGTCCTTCTATATATGACCTGGAAATGATTTTTGAAAGATTTTTAAAACCATCCCTGTGTTGACAAAGTAAAACAATATTCGACTGCTCTTTTTCATCATCTGTAATTATTCTTAGTTCAGCCCCAATTATCGGTTTAATACCATATTTTTGTACTGCCCGATAAAATTTGACTGTTGAAAAAGTATTACCTTGCTCTGTTATTGCTACCGAAGGCATATCCATAATGGCTGCTTTCTCAGCAAGTCTTTCTATTCTGATGATGCCATCAATTAATGAGTATTCAGAATGTAGATGCAAGTGTACAAAACTCATAAAAGCACACTCTTATTTAACAAGCCTTGCTACCGGAGCAAAACTGCGCCGATGAATATCAGTTACGCCCAGCTTTTCCAGTGAAGCAATATGTTGTTTTGTCGGATAACCTTTATGTGAAGAGAAACCATAACCTGGATATGCGTCCTCAAGTTCCATCATTTCCATATCACGAGCTACTTTTGCAATAATTGAGGCTGCACTTATAGCCGGAACAAGACTATCACCTTTTACAATTGCCGTACTTTTATAAATAACATCTGGAATAAACTTTCCATCAACTAAAACTTGTTCCGGTTTTACAGTTAATGTCTCAATCGCACGTTTCATTGCCAATAAACTTGCATGAAATATATTAATTTGATCTATTTCATCAACTTCGGCCATGCCCAATGACCAATCAATCGCTTTAATTTTAATTTCCTCTGCTAGCATGACACGTTTATTGTGTGAAAGTTTTTTTGAATCAACCAGTCCGTTAATCTGTTTGTTTTTATCAAGAATAACTGCGGCAGCGACCACCGGACCCGCTAATGGTCCCCGACCAACTTCATCAACACCTGCTATAAGTTTTGAATCATCAATGTTTTTTACATCAAAAAAGTCAGGACGCATGTATCAAATCCAGCACTGCATTTGCAGCTAATTCATCAGCGTCAAGCTTCAATTGTTGTGAAAGTTTTGCAAATTCTGATTTTAGATTATTTATTCGTTTATCATCTTCGATCAATAATTTTAACTCAGAAAATATTTTTTCACCTGTACAGTCAGCTTGTAAACACTCAGAAACGAGCTTTTTTCCAGCCAGAATATTCGGTAACGATGCATAAGGAATTTTAGCCAGAGCTTTTACTATTAAATACGTAATTTGTGATAATCGATAGGCAACTACCATGGGCTTACCTAGCAACATAGCCTCCAATGCAACTGTCCCTGATGCTAGTAAAACAATATCGGAGGCTTCCATAACACAATGCGCTTTCCCAATAGAGATGTCGATATTCAGATCAGGTACAACTTCCTGTTTGATATTAACAAACCTGTCGTATGTTGCCTCGTTCGGTAAACTACTTACAAAATGTATATCCTGATAGTTTTGTCTCGCCTTGTCAGCAGCCATTAATAAAGGTGCTGCAATTCTGTTTATCTCGTTAATACGACTGCCAGGAAGAATGGCAATTACTTTGACTCTACTAGCCAGACCCAATTTTTTTCTTGCCACATCTATATTATTATTTCCAACCAACCTGTTTGCCAATGGATGTCCTACAAACCTGTTCTTTATTTTATGTTTATCGTAAAAATCTGCTTCAAAGGGAAACAGGGTCAGAATGAGGTCAACAGACAGACGGATTTTTTTTACCCTGTATTCCCGCCAGGCCCATACAGAGGGACTCACATAATGGATGGTCTTAATCCCTGCATGTTTTAATTCTTTTTCCAGCCATAAATTAAAATCAGGTGCATCAATACCAATAAAAACATCCGGAGGATTTTCGATAAAATAATCTCGAAGTTGTTTTCTAATCAAACTAAGTTCCATATAACGACCAAGAACTTCGGTAATTCCCATAACTGAAAGTTTTTCCATGGGAAACAGACTTTTCATTCCGACCTCAAGCATTTTTTCACCACCAATACCTGAAAAGGAAACCTCTTCTTCCTTGGACTGGATTGCGCTAATCAATCCGGCGCCTAATATATCACCCGAACTTTCACCTGCAACCATTCCAATATGTAACATTTTCTAGAAGTTCAATGCCTGCATTATCTGACGATCCCTCTTTGCGAATTAGCGATAAAAGTTCTGAGTTGTTCAACTTCTTTAGAGTCCGATGAAAGTACTTCCAATTCCAATAATGCGTCTTTCAACGTTAAACCATCACGATAAACTGTTTTATAAGCCTTGCGTAAAATATTAATTGTTTCAGAATCAAAACCGTGTCTTTTTAATCCCTCCCGATTTAAACCAGATGGTTTCGCTGTATTACCTGATACAAGTACAAAAGGAGGAACATCTTTAACGATCACAGAAGAAATAGCAGAAAAACTGTAACTTCCTATTCGACAGAATTGATGAACACCTGTGAAACCACCCAATATTGCATAATCATCAATAATGACATGACCAGCTAACGTCGCATTGTTAGCAAAAATAATATTATTTCCAACAATACAGTCATGTGCAATATGGACATATGCCATGATCCAATTGTCATTACCTATTTTGGTTATTCCACCGCCATCAGCCGTTCCCCTGTTTATAGACACATATTCACGTATGGTATTACCCGATCCAATTTCAAGAGTTGAATCTGCCTCACCATAAAATTTTTTATCTTGAGGATCATCTCCAATCGAACAAAACTGGAAAATATTATTGCCTGGCCCGATTTTCGTTGGACCCTTTATTATGACGTGAGGAGCTATTTCTGTTCCTGATGCAACAGAAACATTTTCATCTATTATTGAATATGCACCAATACTAACATCAGTATCAATTTCAGCTTTGGGATGAATAATGGCAGTCGGATGTATCATGGATTTAGTCCATGACAGTTGTTAACAATTCGGCTTCCGCAACAAGTTTTGATTCTACCAACGCCGATGCTTTATATTTCCAAATATTTCTCTTTTTAACTATAAATTCAACGTTAATAATTAATTGATCTCCT
>JBNLAL010000113.1:0-5478 GCA_050302115.1 Gammaproteobacteria bacterium
ATCGTTGGTTTGTCAGTTTTAATTCCATATATTGGTGCAACAGTTGTTACCTTACCCATTGCCTTTGTCGGTTATTTTCAGTGGGGACTGTCCAGTGACTTTGCCTGGCTAATAGGGAGTTATTTTGTTATTCAGTTTCTGGACGGCAATGTGTTAGTGCCGATACTTTTCTCTGAAGCGGTTAACCTGCATCCCATAGCAATCATTGTTGCGATTCTGGTCTTTGGCGGATTATGGGGCTTCTGGGGCGTGTTCTTTGCCATTCCTTTAGCCACTTTGGTAAAAGCACTAATCAATGTTTGGCCGACACATGAAGATGACACGACGTTAAGAGAACAGACCAAGACGTCATAACTGACTACAATGAAGTAAGCCGTTGGCCCAAGAAATTAGGGAGTAGACATTTTGATTTCTCTTTCTTCTAAAAAATAATGCGTCGTAAGAGATACAATCAGATTTGAAAAAGTCGCTCAATATTCATCAAACGACTTTTATTAAGAGTTTTGTAGTTAATGCATCATTAATGGCAACGTATCATTTTGAGCATTGATTGAATATGATTTGCAGTAAGGACATATGGCGATACTGTGTGTCTTCTTTTCATCAAGCTTCCAGTCGGGGCAAATAAATGTATCCAGACAGGTTACGCACTGATAATAATATTTGGATTGATTACTTTTTGCTGTTTGAATGTTCATGGTTTGCCTCCCCTCAAAAATGGGGTAATCCTTTTAGTTATTTTTAGTTTTTATGAGTCTTACATTTTTAGTCTACAGAACCACTGAAATCCATGATATAGATCAATAAAAATGTGCAAAATAATGTCAACCCCTGTTTTTCATAAAAAAACAGGGATGAAAGTTAATTATAAAATTACCCTGTAATAATGATTTTTTGATGAAATATACGAAGAGATACAAAAAAGTAAAAGGCGATTTAATGATACTCCGCAATCAATATCGTTAAATCATCATCAACCGGTTTATGTGTAGCAAAGTCCTTTACATTTTCATAAATAGCTTCGGTTAATGAATTACAACGCATGTCTCTATGTTCTTCAATGAAATTTAGTAAACGGTTAATGCCGTAAACTTCTTTATTATGATCTCGCCATTCTATTAATCCATCTGTATAGGCAATAACCTTGTCACCTTTATTGAGCTGATAATCTTCTTCGACATACCTAACCGGTTCATCATCAAATAAGCCCAAAGCACATCCTGCTTCACTAAAGATGACAATGTTTGATCCATCTTTCGGAACAACAATAATAGAAGGGTGTCCTGCATGTGTGACTTTCATTAACCCTTTGGGGGTAATGCGTAATAAAACACTACTCACGGATCGTCCGGTATTACGTGAAGCGATTAGCTTGTTTAATCTGCGAATAGACTCATCGGTTGGGAGGTTAGGTGTCAGGCTATCGATGGCAATGTGAACCATCATGGTCATCAATGCAGCAGAAATACCATGGCCGGTAGCATCGCCGACAAAAATAGCGAGTTCTTTTTCACGGTTCAGGATGAAATCATAAACGTCACCGGAAACTGCATCGTAAGGTTCATACTTTAGTGCGATGTCGAGATAATCAACATCAATAATATTTGGCAATACGGCACGTTGGAATTCTGCAGCGAGTTGCAGATCGTTTTGATAAGCCAGTTCCTTATCAAACCGGACAGAAGATGTTGGTAGTGCCTGTTGCATTTTTTTCTGGATTGTCCCTTAAATTCAGAAGCGCTATCAGGGTATCGGCAATATAATGCTCTGCTTAAGTTGTTAGCTGGTTTTGTGTCTGGAAAATAAAACGGGTTACATTATTTTAATAATGTAACCCGTTAATAAATAAACAACTCTCAATGAGTATGAGGGTATTAATCTTCCCAGGTATTAACGCAATAATCCTTGCCGTTATAGGGAAGCACCCACATCTGGTACATGGAAGTAACCCACATGAACGTCGAAGCCAGTGAATAACCGATACCGCCGATCATGGTGAACCAGGCAAAGCCTGCATACCATTTGGTAGCCCACCATGACACGATGTCCAGAATAAGAAAAATAAATGGCAGCATAATAGTCACTTCCTTTAACCATTTAGGAATGCCGACAGAAAAGCTAAAGATGAAGCCCATAAAGAAAAAGATAAAACCTATACCAAACAGGTGAATGTGAGATACGCGAGTAAGTGAGTCAACAGTTGCACCTTGATCTGTTTTTGCAACTTCTTTAATAACGTCATAGTTACCTATGGCAGGTAACCCGGGAATATTGCCGTGACAGCCGGTACAATAGGTATGAACCTCTTTCTTTATTGTTGAGTTCCATTGTTCCTCGGAAGCACCGTCTCTGGCCCAGTGGATCAACATTGCGCGGACATGTTCCGGAGCCTTGTCCTTCATCGAGCCATTGAGTTTTGATTCAAGTTTACTGTTTCCCCGATTACCGTAATAACTGTAAACGATATCGTCCAGGGATAAACCAAATTTACCGTCGGCCATGCCATGTGTGAGCAGGATTTGGGCACCGGCCATCAATAAGCCAAAACCTGTTGCTAATAGATAACCGGTAAACAATATCCGGATCGATAAACCAAGGCTGGGTAGATTCAGCCAGGTTGTTTTATTGGGCTGTTTCATTGGCTCCCTCTCGCTCTCATCAGATAAGTTTTATTATTGTAGTATTTTTACCTTAAATTACAGGTATTGACCGGGGATTTAAAGTACTTCGCTGGCAAAGTCAGCCAGGCGTGAGCGTTCTCCACGCATTAATGTAATGTGACCGCTGTGTTCCCAGTTTTTAAATCTGTCGACCACATAGGTCAGACCGGAAGTAGTCTCTGTCAGGTAAGGTGTATCAATCTGTGAAATATTGCCTAGTACAATCAATTTACTACCTGGTCCAGCACGTGTGATTAGAGTTTTCATTTGCTTGGCAGTCAGGTTTTGTGCTTCATCAACAATGATATATCGATTGAGAAAAGTACGACCACGCATAAAATTAAGTGAACGAATCTTGATGCGTTTGGTTAACAGATCTGCTGTTGCTGCTCGTTCCCATTCACCGCTTTCTTCTGAATTGGTTAGTACTTCCAGATTGTCCAGTAATGCACCCATCCACGGCGCCATCTTTTCTTCTTCGGTGCCAGGCAGAAAGCCAATGTCTTCACCTACCGGGATAGTGACACGGGTAATGATGATCTCACGATAGATCTTTTTATCCATGACTTGTGCTAAACCGGCAGCAAGGGTTAACAATGTTTTACCAGTACCGGCAGCGCCCAGGATAGTGACCAGGTCAATATCCGGATCCATTAATAAATTTAAGGCAAAATTTTGTTCACGGTTACGTGCATTAACACCCCAGACTGCCTGACTATCTTTACGAAAATTATTTGCCAGGATTAACTGTGTTTTATCTTCGGCAACTTTTTTAACCAGCGCTTCAAAACCACCGCCTTCGTCAGTGTATAGACATTGATGCGGGTAACATTCCTTTAAGGGTTTGCCGTTGATTTCATACAGCGTACGCATATCTTCTTGCCAGGAGGTCAGGGCATCCGATTTTGATTCCCAAAAATTTTCAGGTAACTCATTGGTGCCTGTATATAACAGATCTGCATCATCCAGTACTTTATCGCTGGTGTAATCTTCCGTATGTATGCCAACAACCCGGGCTTTAATGCGGAGATTGATATCCTTGGAAACTAGCGTGACTACCTTATCCGGATGCTTTTTTTGCAGCGATAAAGTTGTTCCCAGGATAGAGTTATCTGCATTTTTTCCCGGTAAATGATCCGGCAGGCTGTCTGAGAGTATTTCTGTTTGTAACATCAAACGGCCTCGTGGGTCACTATGGCCATTCAGGTGTTTAATCTTTGAGAGTTCCAGGCCGGTATTGATGGCTTCGGTCTCGGCATCATTAATAATTTCATCAATAAAACGACTAACCTGTCGGACGTTTCTGGCCACTTCAGAAACACCTTTTTTCGCATTGTCGAGTTCTTCCAGGACCACCATGGGGATAAAGACATCATGTTCCTGAAAACGAAAGATGGATGCAGGATCATGCATTAAAACATTCGTGTCTAATACGAACAAACGGGAATCAGATTTAGGCGTCATTTATAGTAATTATTTTTTTAGTGCTTTAACGGCTTCCAACACCTCGTCAACATGTCCTTTTACTTTTACCTTACGCCATTCATTACGGAGTTTGCCCGTTTCATCAATCAGAAAAGTGGATCGCTCAATTCCCATTACTTTTTTTCCGTACATATTTTTCTCTTTAATAACATCGAATAATTGACACAGTTTTTCATCTTCGTCTGACAATAAATCAAAAGGAAACTTCTGCGCTGTTTTAAATTTTTCGTGTGATGCAAGTTTGTCTCTGGAGACGCCAAGAATCACAGTATTACGTGAACTGAATTTGCGAATGTTATCGCGGAAGTCCTGACCTTCCAGTGTGCACCCCGGTGTACTGTCTTTAGGATAAAAATAGATAACAATATTTTTACCTTTCAGGTCGGAAAGTTTGATGGTTTTTTCGCCGGTGGCCGGTGCAGAGAATGTGGGTACTTTTTTACCGATACTGACTTTACTCATAGATTAATTATACGAACTTATTTTTAAATTGTGTGAATATTATTTTATGGGTTCCATTATCGCATCAAGATTAAGTCGATCACAAAAATCAATAAAATCTCCACGAATCGCTGCGATTGAGGTATCCAGAGAAATGTTGACTGTCATATGCAAAGAGAACATCTTTGCTCCAGTCTGAGAAGCCTTATAGGTATTGGAAGACATATCCAGGATAGTCAGGTTACTGTTTGACATAAATTCCGTGATCTCAAGAATAACTCCCGGTCGGTCGATCCCGACCACATCTACGGCATAGGGCATGGCGCCACCATCAAGATTAGCCATATGTGTACGCTGGATCAGAATATTATTATCCAGATCGGACTCCAATTTGCGCAACATATCTTCCATTTTCGCAATTTCGTTCCACGAACCCGAGAGATACAGCATTATAGATAGCTTTTGTCCAAGTACATTGAAACGGCTCTCGATGATATTACAGCCACTGGATTTGGCCAGTTTGGCAAAAGTCTGGATAGTTTCACTGGAATTTTCAGTCAGCGTACTGACAACAAGGTAGTTTTGCATGATAAAGCTTGGGATTTCTTGAATAGTTGCGCTAAAAAAACTGGATTATGGGTATTTTCGCATGGATATCGTGATGCGGATACTCTTTAGATTAATATCCTTGTCATAAGGTAATCGGATTCAGTACCATACACGTTTTTCTCAAATACACATAATAATATCTATTCATATGTTTCACGGAAGTATGGTTGCCATTGTTACCCCGATGAAAGAAGGGGTACGTCCAGATACTGAGCTGGATAGCGATTCGCTTGAACGCTTGATCGAATTTCATATCGAGCAGGGTACCGACGTGATTGTCGCC
>JBNLAL010000114.1:0-5440 GCA_050302115.1 Gammaproteobacteria bacterium
ACCGCGTTAGCCAGAACGTTAACGCCTTTCGCCATATGCGTACGGGCGTCGTCTGAAAATTTAACTTCTTTTGCAGCCATTTGAATAACCTCCTAAAAGAATTCTTGACCTAAATTTGTAAATTGAGTGATTTACTCGATGACGCCCATGATGTCGTCTTCGCGCAGGACAAGATAATCCTCGCCGCTAACCTTTACTTCGGTGCCCGAGTACTTACCAAAAAGCACCTTGTCACCTTTTTTCAGATCCAGCGCACGCAGTTCACCGTTATCCAGCAGCTTGCCATTGCCAACAGCAATAACTTCACCCTGGATAGGTTTTTCTGTAGCTGAATCAGGAATAACAATACCGCCCGGAGAAGTCTTTTCCTCTTCTACGCGCTTAACAATCACACGATCATGTAATGGTCGGATATTCATTGAAGCAAACCTCCTTAATTCCTAACCTATTGATTTTTATAACGCTAATAAAAATATTAGCACTCCGATTTAATGAGTGCTAAATATAGTCAAAAATAAAAATCTGTCAACAGCAAAAATGAATAGATGTCCTGGCCAATCCAATTTGATCATGAGATCTCGACATTGCAGGAAAACCGCAATGTCATTTGTATATTTCTGAATGGAATTTCTTTATGAAAATTAATCATTTCCACACAACTAGCCCGGAAGGAGTCATCTGCTATAATGCCCCGCCTTTTAACCGAGCCTGGTCCGGCTCACAATATAAAACGTATTTAACATGGCTAATTACAATCTGACTCATCTAAAACAACTCGAAGCGGAAAGTATTCACATCATCCGTGAAGTGATGGCGGAATTCGAAAAACCAGTCATGTTGTATTCCATCGGAAAAGATTCAGCGGTCATGTTGCAACTGGCATTGAAGGCCTTTTCGCCCGGTAAACCGCCCTTTCCCTTATTACATGTCGACACCACCTGGAAGTTTCGGGAGATGATCACGTTTCGGGATGAGTTGGCAAAAAAGCTGGGGCTGGATTTACTTGTATACATTAATCAGGACGGAGTCGATGCCGGTATCGGTCCTTTTACGCATGGCAGTAAAAAACATACTGACGTGATGAAAACCGATGCCCTTAAACAGGCATTGGACAAATACAAGTTTGATGCGGCTTTTGGCGGTGCACGGCGTGATGAAGAGAAATCACGTGCAAAAGAACGTGTTTATTCATTCCGTGATAAAAATCATCGTTGGGATCCTAAAAACCAGCGTCCGGAACTATGGAACATCTATAACGGCCGCGTCGATAAAGGTGAGAGCATCCGTGTTTTTCCACTATCCAACTGGACCGAACTCGATATCTGGCAATACATTCACCTGGAAAATATTCCTATTGTTCCATTGTATTTCGCCAAGGAACGTCCTGTCGTAAAACGCGATGGTGTTTACATCATGGTTGATGACGACCGCATGCAACTCGAACCCGGTGAAAAAATCGAAAACAAAATGGTACGTTTCCGTACACTTGGTTGTTACCCATTAACCGGTGCAGTGGAATCAACGGCAACGACCTTACCGGAAATTATTCAGGAAATGTTATTGACCAAGACCTCCGAACGTCAGGGCCGAGTCATTGATTACGATCAGGCCGGTTCGATGGAGGAAAAGAAACGTGAAGGATACTTTTAAGGAAACTTTTATGCATACACTATCGAGTACATTGCTGCGTTGTTTCCTCACTCGCCCCTCGCCTATCGCATTTGATATGTCTCGGGGTCTCGTTGTGGGACGCCTTGCAATGCATCTCGCTATCGCACGCCTAAAAGCTTCCTTAGTTGTTTTACGTGGAATTATTAAATAAATGTCGCATCAATCAGAATTAATTAGTACCGATATCAATGCTTATCTTGAACAACATGAAAAGAAGGAGTTGTTGCGTCTGTTAACCTGTGGCAGTGTCGATGATGGTAAAAGCACACTGATTGGTCGTTTATTGCACGATTCCAAAATGATCTATGAAGACCAACTGGCCGCCATTACTGCGGATAGTGTTAAGTCAGGTACAACGGGCGATGAAGTGGATCTGGCTTTACTGGTTGACGGTTTACAGGCAGAACGCGAACAGGGCATTACCATTGATGTGGCCTATCGTTATTTTTCTACTGCCAATCGTAAATTCATTATTGCGGATACTCCCGGCCATGAACAATACACGCGCAACATGGCAACTGGCGCATCCACCTGTGACCTGGCTGTTATTTTGATTGATGCGCGTTATGGTGTACAAACACAAACCCGACGTCACAGTATTATTTCTTCAATGTTGGGTATCAAACACATCATCGTCGCCGTTAATAAAATGGACCTGGTTGATTACGATGAAGCAGTATTTAACAAAATTAAAAATGATTACCTCGATTTTATGGCAAAACTGGATCGAGTTGATTTCCGTTTCATTCCCATTTCTGCACTGAAAGGTGATAACGTCGTTAACATCAGTGAGAACATGCCCTGGTACGATGGACAACCATTAATGCAAATACTGGAAACCGTTGAGATCGCTTCAGATCGAAATTTTGAGAATGTCCGTTTTCCCGTTCAATATGTGAATCGACCTAACCTCGATTTTCGTGGTTACTGCGGCACGATTGCGGGAGGTGTTATTCAAAAGGGCGACAAGATCACTGTACTGCCATCAGGAAAAACCAGCACAATAAAATCAATCGTCACTTATGAAGGTGAGCTGGAAGAAGCCTTCCCGCCGATGGCAATAACCTTGACCCTGGAAGACGAGATTGATGTCAGTCGTGGAGACATGATCACCCGGAGCGATGACCTGCCACTAATCAGTAATAAATTCGAGGCCAAGATCGTTTGGATGACTGAGCAGGCGATGACTATTGGGAAACAGTATTATCTGAAACTGGGTACTAAATCAGTTAATGGTTCCATTACAAAAATTCACCATCGCATAGATGTGAACACGCTGGAACAATCAGACGCTGACCAGCTTCAGTTAAATGAAATCGGCCATTGTGATGTGACCGTTAATGCTCCCGTTGCTTTTGATCCTTACCGTTTATGCAAAGGTACTGGCGCTTTCATCATTATTGATCGATTAACCAACGTTACTGTCGGCGCCGGCATGATTATCGGTATTGCTGGAGACACTGAATTACATCCCGTATCTCAGGATGAACGTACTGCTCGATACGGACAAAAAGCGGTGACTGTCTGGCTGACTGGTGGTAATCGTTTACAAACTGCCCAGGAAATTGAGCGACAATTGTTTGATATGGGACATGTCTGCACCATATTGAACGAGGATGAGCTCAGAGGGGAAATTGACGAAATCAGCACCCTATTTAACCAGGCGGGTCTAATTTGCCTATGCAGTGTAAATAAAGTTTCTGCAGAAGTTGATACCGGTTCTGTGTTTGATTGTGAAAAAGAATCATGCAGTGTCATTCTCGGGAAAATTACAGGTAAGGCTCAACTCAAATAATTCCACATTGCCATGCATGACTGGCAGAATTAATCGGCAACGATTAAGATAGAGCTGAAATACAACCAAGGGAGGGAATTATGTCAGACCCAAAATCAGTTGAAGCTGCTGATCCAGCAAAAAAAACCTCAAAAATTACTGGGCCAGTTGATGATGATGCAACGGTACTACAGACTGAAAATGTAAGCTGTTACTGGAATGATGAAACCTTTGAAGCCGGGGATCGCATTAATGCAGATGGTAAATGTTACGAATGTAGTAATGGTATGTGGGTAGAAGTCAGTTAATTATATTACTTACCCTGAAACAACGTAAATTTATATTGCCCTTCTTCTCTTGTGATGTCTCCCGTATAAATCCGGAACGTCCCTTGTTGCCTGTCTTTGAAATAGAGTTTTAAGGTCTCCCTGATTGTTGAAAAAGCCAGGTCGTTCCAGGGAATGTCTTCTTCTTTAAATAGCTCGACTAACAGGCTTTCATCGCCCGGCGAATAATCAAGATCGAGTAATCGTGAGCGAAACATCATATAAACCTGGTTCACGTGTGGCAGATTAAAAACGGCAAACAGGTTTTCAACCTCAACTCTTGCATTCGCTTCTTCCAGTGTTTCCCTGACACCAGCTTCCAGACTGGTTTCTCCCAGTTCCATAAATCCGGCAGGTAAAGTCCAGTAACCATAACGCGGTTCTATTGCACGTTTGCATAATAAAATTTTATCTTCCCAAACAGGTATACAACCCGCAACAATCCTGGGGTTTTGATAATGAACGGTGTCACATTGGGTACAGATATAACGATGACGATTATCATCAGTCGGGATATCGTAAATCAGTTTAGCGCTGCAATAACAACAGTATTTCATTCACGGACCAACTGTGGGTTTATTATGCTTAGTAGACTTGGCCAGATATTTTCCAGCATTTGATATTGTGCAGATTCCACCGGGTGTATTCCGTCCGCTTGCATCAATTCAGCATGTTGTGCGATATCTTGCAGAATAAAATTTGAAAGGCTTATATCCATTTCACCTGCAACACGTTTATAGATTTCATGAAAACGTTTGTTATATGACTCTCCGTAATTGGGTGGTAATTGCATAGGGACCAACAGCACCTGACTTCCATATTGTTTTATATTGTCTACGATTTGTCTTAGATTTTGCTCGACCTCGGACAGTGCAAAACCGCGTAAGCCATCATTACCTCCAAGTTCAACAATAACAATGTCCGGATTATTAGTATTCAATAATTGGGTTAATCGAGACCTTGCACCCAGCGTTGTTTCTCCACTAATACTGGCATTGACAACTTTAAACGAATAATCTTGTCTCAATAAACGTTGTTCCAGTAATGATACCCAGCCTGATTCAACAGGGATACCATATGCAGCACTTAAGCTGTCTCCCAGAATCAAAATACTCTTTTCCTGCGCATAGACAGAAAAAGAAAATAAAAAAAACAGGATTAATAAAAATTTTCGGTAATACATAGCGATGATCTCGACAAACATTGTGCAAGCAGAAGTACTTGGAAAGCAAGTTATCAGTCCAGAAGGCAACCTGACTATCCTCAATAATATAAATTTGTCTGTAAAACGGGGCGAAAGTTTAGCGGTTATTGGTGTTTCCGGATCGGGCAAATCCACTTTACTGGGTTTACTTGCCGGACTCGATACACCTACTACAGGTAAGGTCATTCTTGACGGCAATGACCTGACTCGTCTTGACGAAGATGGTCGCGCAAAAGTAAGAAGTCAGTCCGTCGGTTTTGTTTTTCAATCCTTTCATTTATTGCCAAGCTTAACTGCGTTGGAAAATACATCTTTACCACTTGAACTGGCCGGTCTTGATAAGGCTGATGAACATGCCAGAAACAGATTAGAAGAAGTTGGACTGGAAACAAGATTACACCATTATCCCAGTCAATTATCTGGAGGAGAACAACAACGTGTTGCCATTGCGCGGGCCTTTGCAGG
>JBNLAL010000115.1:0-5432 GCA_050302115.1 Gammaproteobacteria bacterium
ACAGATTGAACTGTTTGAACAACTTTGCCAACGTGAACGTGCACCCTATGCCATACTCGGTGAGGCGACAGATAAAGAACAACTGGTATTAAGTGATTCGCATTTTAATAATCAATCCATAGATATGCCGATGTCGGTTCTGTTGGGGAAGATGCCGACCATGCAACGTGATGTTAAAAGCGAAGACATTTCACACAAAGATTTCGATACCACTTCGATTGATATTAATGATGCAATAGATCGTGTCCTGAGATTACCAACAGTTGCCAGTAAAAGTTTCTTAATTACCATTGGTGACCGTTCCATCTCCGGTCTGGTTGTTCGTGATCAAATGGTTGGTCCCTGGCAGGTACCGGTTGCAGATTGTGCTGTAACCAGTGCGGCTTATCACGATTATATTGGTGAAGCGATGGCGGTTGGTGAACGAACACCCATTGCATTAATCGATGCACCCGCCTCGGGCCGCATGGCTATTGCCGAAGCGATCATGAATATCTGTGCAGCACGTATTTTAAACATGGATGATATCGTGTTGTCTGCAAACTGGATGGCTGCCTGCGGAGAACCGGATCAGGATGCCAAACTCTATGCAACGGTTTCAGCAGTCAGTGAATTATGCAAAGAACTTGGTATTGCCATACCTGTTGGTAAGGATTCCTTATCAATGAACACGGTCTGGTCAGATGGTAAACAACAAAAGAAGGTCACCTCACCTTTATCGTTAAATATTTCTGCCTTTGCCCGCATTGCTGATGTCAGACAATCGTTAACGCCACAATTACAACAAGACGATGATACCGTTTTGTTATTTATCGATCTCGCCAACGGCCAACAACGGGTCGGTGGTTCGTGTTTGTATCAGGTTTATGAACAAATTGGTAATGCAACACCTGACTTATCTAACGCAAAACAATTAATTGGTTTCTTCCAGGCCATACAAATCTTAAACGAATCAGGTCTGTTACTTGCCTATCACGATCGTTCTGATGGCGGTCTGTTTGTAACTTTGGCTGAGATGGCGTTTGCCGGACATACTGGCATTAATGTGACAATAAATACCGATAATGCGATTGATTATTTATTTAATGAAGAACTTGGTGCCGTTATTCAGGTTAAAACCGAACATGAAGAAAGTGTAAGAAACACTTTTGCACAGTCCGGTATCGCTGATTCATCTATTCACGTAATTGGTAAAACAAATACTTCACTGCAATTAATCATTACTAATCATGATAAAAATATTGTTGACGCTTCAATTATAGAATTGCAACAAAAATGGGCTTCAACCAGTTACCAGATTCAATCATTAAGAGATAACCCGGAATGTGCAAAACAGGAATTTGATTTAATCAACGATCAAACAAACACAGGCTTGTTTCTTGATACAACTTTCAAGCTTGATGCCATACCCGCTATTAGCACTGAGAGTAAGCCACGTATGGCAATATTGCGTGAACAAGGTGTCAATGGCCAGGTTGAGATGGCAGCGGCGTTTGACCGTGCCGGTTTTGAATGTATCGATGTCCATATGCAGGACCTGATCGATGAACGCGTCAAACTGGATTCTTTTAATGGCCTGGTGGCCTGTGGTGGTTTTTCTTATGGTGATGTTCTGGGTGCCGGCGGTGGCTGGGCCAAGACCATTCTTTACAATGATAAACTGACCAAACAATTCGAAACCTTTTTTCATCGCACCGACACCTTTGCTTTAGGTGTTTGTAACGGTTGTCAGATGATGTCTCAATTACGCGATCTGATCCCGGGTGCTTCTAACTGGCCTAACTTTGTCCGCAATCAATCTGAACAGTTCGAAGCACGTCTTGTCATGGTTGAGGTTTTGGAATCTAAATCCGTTTTATTAAATGGTATGGCGGGGTCAAAAATTCCGGTTGTCGTTGCACATGGTGAAGGCCGCATATCGAGTTCAAGTACTGAATTAACTAATATTGCATTACGTTATGTTGATAACGCAGGTCAGGCAACTGAATACTATCCACTAAACCCCAATGGTTCAGCTAATGGTTTAACCGGTTTCACCAATGACGATGGCCGCTTTACTATCATGATGCCACATCCTGAACGTGTCTTTTTAGCCAAGCAATTCTCCTGGTTACCGACAGACTGGAAAAATGAGTACAGTCCCTGGATGCAGTTATTTATCAACGCAAGAAAATGGCTGGACTGAACTAGTTAAGTATTCACGGGTCGATTTATTATTCGAAAATAAATCCAGGACCTGTGTGATGCTGATAAAAAAAACAAACGACATCAAACCCTCTGAAATAACCAGTGAGGCGGATTATTTAAACCGCCGTCAATTTATAAAAAAATCCATTTACACCGGTGTGGCCGGAGCTGCCATAAGCAGTGTACCCGGCCTGTTACTTTCCAACCCTGCCTATGCCATGGCACTGAATTTTAAAAAGAACACTACATATTCGACAGATGAAGAACTGACTGATTACGAAAGCGTCACAAGCTATAACAATTTTTATGAGTTCGGTACGGATAAAAGTGATCCGGCAAGAAACTCTGGAGACTTCAAACCACGGCCCTGGACTATTTCAATAGAAGGAGAATGCAATAAACCCGGTGTTTACGATCTCGATGATCTCATAAAACCTCAACAATTGGAGGAACGCATCTATCGCCTACGTTGTGTAGAAGCCTGGTCGATGGTCATTCCATGGGTTGGCATTCCATTAGGTGATCTCCTCAAACGGTTTGAACCGAATTCAAAAGCAAAATTCGTGGCTTTTACGACAGTCTACCGGCCTTCCGAAATGCCGGGACAACGTCGCAAGGTTTTGGACTGGCCCTATGTCGAAGGTCTACGTATTGATGAAGCCATGCACCCGCTAACCATTCTCTCTGTAGGTCTATATGGAAAAGAATTACTGAACCAAAGTGGTGCTCCAATACGTCTGGTTGTGCCCTGGAAATATGGTTATAAGAGTATTAAATCAATTGTGAAAATACGTTTTACTAAAACACAACCACCGACATCCTGGAATATTTCTGCACCTGGTGAATATGGTTTTTATTCAAATGTTAATCCTGAAGTGAGTCATCCACGATGGAGCCAGCGCAAAGAAAGGCGGATTGGTGACTTTTTAAAACGAAAGACCCTGATGTTTAATGGTTATGCCGATCAGGTTTCCAGCCTGTACAGTGGAATGGATTTAAAGAAAGATTTCTAACATGTTGCAAAATAAACTTCTTAAACCCATCATATTTTGTTTATGCCTGATACCATTGATTGTCTTAATTGGTTTAGGTATTACTGATAATCTGGGTGCCAATCCCATTGAAGAGATTACCCATTTCACCGGACAGTGGGCTTTATATTTTCTATTAATAACATTGGCGATAACTCCTTTAAAACGCATAACAGGTAAAACTGAATTTATCCGTTATCGACGCATGCTGGGTCTATATGCCTTCTTTTATGCCTGCCTGCATTTTTTTACTTATCTCGTTCTGGATCAGTTTTTTGATTTTGATGAAATCATTCTTGATATAGCAAAACGCCCATATATCACTGTGGGCTTTAGCGCATTCTTACTTTTAATACCCTTGGCCATTACATCGACGAAAGGCATGATGAAACGTCTTGGCAAAAAATGGAAAGTATTACATAAAGTAGTATATGTTATCGGCACATTGGCCATACTTCATTTTCTTTGGCTGGTTAAAGCAGATATCCTTGAACCAGTTTTCTACGGCATTTTACTGATTAGCTTATTCATACTCCGTCTTCCCGGATTAAAGTCAGTTTCCTTGTAAACATTCTGGAAATTTCTTTACTGTCCTGACATTATTCAGGGTATACGATAGACTCCGATCTCTACCCAATTTTGATGACAAAATTATTATGAAAAAATCATCAAAAATATCTAATGAAGATATTGCATTATTTAGAGATGCAATGGAAAAAGCCGTGCCTATCAAACATAACAATGTCATTCCAGATACACCAAAACCTGCGGCTTACCCACGACAAACTGAGGAAGAAAATCGTGCTGTCATTGATGAAATGCAATCAGGAGAAATCGATCAAAATCAGTTGGAAATGGGCGATGAACTCCTGTATTGCAGGCCTGGCGTACAAAAACAAACATTACGAAAGTTACGACGTGGCCAATTTAAAATTGAAGCAGAACTGGATTTACATGGTTTGACCGTTGTCATGGCAAAGGATGAGTTGGGCACTTTTCTAATTCGGTGCAAGACACAGTCAAAACGATGTGTACGCATCATTCACGGTAAAGGTTTAGGTTCCAAAAATAAGCAACCTGTTATAAAAAACAAAATAAACAACTGGTTACGTAAAAGAGATGATGTATTGGCTTTTTGTTCGGCCCGTCAAATAGATGGAGGGACAGGGGCAATATATCTTTTATTAAAAAGTACTTAATTGGCTATACTTTCCAGAAACGGTAAAAAAATAATTTATCAAGGATGTCTCTATTATGATGTCATTATCTATAGATGAGCTGATTGCAGGTCATATTACCTCGACGGTTATGATTATTGATGATCAGTCCACTAGTCTTAATATTCTAAGTGAAACCATACGAAATATCGATCCTGATATTACTGTGAAATCATTCAGTAATCCTTCAGCAGCATTATTGGCAGCAGAATCGACACTCCCCGATTTGATTATCACTGACTATAAAATGCCTGAAATGGACGGCATTGAATTTACCAAGCGACTTCGCCGATTACCCAATTGCCATAACATACCTATTATCATGATTACGGTAATGCGTGAGAAATCCATTCTTTATAGCGCTCTGGAAAACGGGGTTACTGATTTTTTAAGTAAACCTTTTGATCAGTTTGAATGTATGGCCCGATGTAGAAATCTTATTTCGCTTGGGAAACACCAATCCAGACTCAGACAAAAAAGTCATTTACTGGAAATCAAGGTTAACGAAAGTACTGATGAAATATTCATGCGCGAAAAGGAAACACTGAACAGATTAACCAAAGCCTGTGAATATAAGGATTGTATAACCGGACAACATCTCAGCCGAATTGGCAAAATTAGTCGAATTCTGGCACTGGAACTGGGTTTTGATACAAGGCGAGCAAATATCATGGAAATTGCATCGCCTCTTCATGATATTGGAAAAATTGCTATTCCCGACAATATATTGCTTAAGAAAGGGAAACTTACTGAAGAAGAATTTAACGTGATGAAAGCTCATACCCAGATTGGCTATGAAATACTTAAGGATAGTCCCTCTCCTTATTTGCAAACAGGTGCACTAATTGCGCTTAACCACCATGAAAAATTTTCTGGCGGAGGATATCCTAATAATTTATCCGGAAATGAAATTCCTATCGAAGCCAGGATTGTCACTGTCGCCGCTCTTTTTGATTCTCTGTCCAATAACCGTCCCTACAAAAAAGCATGGCCAATC
>JBNLAL010000116.1:0-5430 GCA_050302115.1 Gammaproteobacteria bacterium
TTCTTTAATAGTATGTGATTGACTATATACAACTGGCCAATAACGGTGTAACCCAAGTTCGTAAACGGCTATACCATAGGGCAACCCTCCGGAATACCCACCTAAAATGACAAAAGCTTTGCCATAGTTGTCAAGTAATGCCTGATGTTTATCCTGCTCAGGAATAGGGGGTAAAGGATTCTTTTTCATCCATTCATCAAGTGTATCGGCTTGTTTAAAAAAATCCCTGTCATAACGTAGCATGAGGCCATTCTCGTAGTACCTCAAGTCAAAACGAAGACGAGAAAGCCGATTGTTTAGTGTGTCTATGTTTTGGGCATCAGAGTTATTATTTTTTTTAAGTGGAAAAGAATAAGTCAACCAAACCTCATTAGGAACAACAAATGAAAGCGCTGATTCTATTCCCCATGAACCTCTGTTCGAGGGTGAACGATATTTAGTCTCAAACATTAATTTAGATATGTCTGAAGAAATTTGTGAGGTATGACGCCCATATTCTTTTGATCTAAATGTGCGATTTGAAGCCAGACTGGTAATCAGCACGGCTGCTTCACCACCTATTGAAGGATCAAGAATGAGTGGTAACAAGGCAGCAGTAATTTCTGCCTGACTGTGTTTTTTTGTCCATTCCAGTGCGGTATCTGTCAGTTTGTATTGGTAATACTCAGGAAGACGTTCATGAGTAAAATGAAACTCTACCTGTTTTAAACGCGAGTCCTCTTTGTGATATTTGATATCAGATAAAATTGGTTTTGGCAGTTCATGGAATTCCCGTTGTATCGAACACAATATTTCAACGGGAGTTTGTCCGTTTAATGGGGTGGGTTGTCCAAGTGTATGAACAGAATAATCTGTCCTGTCACATGCACCCAGCAGGAAAATTAGAACTAATATTGATATTTCGTTAATTTTGCGATGATGTAAAAGTGTCATGAAATTTAATATTAGTACAACTCCTTTTATCTATGTTAATTCCAGAACAAGTTTTCCTGTTGTATGTCCTGATTCTACCATGCAATGAGCTTCCGCAGCTTTTTCTAAAGGCAATATGTCGGAAACATGAATCTTTAATTTTCCTTCATCAAACAAGTTTGCGCATTGCTCCAGTATCCAGGTTTGATGTTTTTGCGCTTCAAGCAGGCCAAAGAGCAGGGGAGATAACATGACTTCCATACTGAAACGTATATTTCGAAAACGGGCAATTGACCAGTCAACGGTATTATCCGGTAATAATAAAGTAACCATATCGCCAGAATATTTAACTAGGGGGAAAGTCTCCTGTATGTTTTTTCCACCTACATTGTCCATTGCCATATCAACGCCTTCATCATTCGTCCACTGCATAACGACTTCTACAACGTCTTGTTGTTTATAATTGATAATATGATCAGCACCCAGTTCTTTTACGAAGGCCGCCTTTTTATCAGAGCTAACTGTGGTACAAACCTTTGCTCCCACTGACTTGGCTAATTGAATGGCAATATGTCCGACACCACCGGCACCCGCATTGATAAAGACGGTCTGATCTTGTTTTACATCTGCACGATCAAACAGGGATTCCCATGCTGTCAATAACACCAACGGTGCAGCAGCAGCATGAACAAAATCAAGGGATTTCGGTTTGTGTGCAATAAAATGTTCTTCCAGGACTTTATATTCAGCATAGTTGCCCTGAATATCGGCAATGCCTCCACCGTGAAAGAAATAAACTTCATCGCCTATCGTAAAGCGCGTAACTTCGTTACCAACTTCTTCAACAACTCCGGCACCATCACACCCCAGGATCATGGGGAATTGATTAATAGGATAGGCCCCAGCTCTTAATTTTGTATCTACCGGATTTATCCCGGCGGCTTTTAATCTGACTTTAACTTCAGTTGGTGAGGTTATAGTCGGCTCATCAATATCAACTAGTGTTAAAACCTCTGGCGAACCATGCTTGTTGATATAAACGGCTTTCATTTTTTGATGTTAGCCTAACTCATCCAGATATGCCTCTGCATCCAATGCTGCCATACAACCTGTACCCGCAGAAGTGATTGCCTGGCGATAAACATGATCAGAAACATCCCCGGCAGCGAAGACCCCCGGGATACTGGTTAACGTCGCCTGACCATCGGTACCGCTTTTGATCTTGATATAACCGTTGTTCATATCCAGTTGACCTTCAAAGATTTGGGTATTGGGTTGATGGCCAATGGCAATAAAGACGCCTTTTAAATCGATATCCTTGGTTTCATTGGTTTGAACATTCTTGATACGCATTCCGGTGACGCCACTCTCATCACCCAGAACCTCTTCCAGTACGTGGTTCCATTCAATCTCGACGTTACCGTTTTTCTCTCTTTCAATTAATCTATCCGCCAGAATTTTTTCCGATCGAAACTTATCGCGACGATGCACTACGGTGACCTTGCTGGCGATGTTGGAGAGATATAGCGCTTCTTCAACGGCAGTATTACCACCCCCGATAACGGCAACTTCAGCACCACGATAGAAAAAACCATCACAGGTGGCACAGGCAGAAACCCCTTTACCCTGAAAGGCTTCTTCAGAAGGTAAACCCAGATATTTAGCCGATGCCCCGGTAGCGATAATCAAGGCATCGCAGGTATAGACACCACTATCACCCGTTAATTTAAATGGACGTTTCTTGAGTTCTGCTGTGTGTATGTGATCGAAAACAACTTCGGTATCGAAACGTTCTACATGCTTTAACATTCGGCTCATTAAGTCCGGTCCCTGAACACCTTCGGCATCTCCCGGCCAATTATCAACATCGGTCGTTGTCATAAGCTGACCACCTTGTTCAATGCCGGTGATTAATAATGGAGAAAGATTGGCGCGTGCCGCGTATAATGCTGCAGTGTATCCAGCGGGTCCTGAACCCAGGATAATTAGTTTTGAATGACGTACATCGTTCATGAAATAACTACTCCGAAACGGGTGACTGGCTATTTAAAAGTGCGCTATGGTACGTGAAAGCAAGTGGATCAGCAAAATTAATACGAGCGGTTTCTTTCAGAAATACCTCAAATTTACTATTTAAATACTTCCTTTATAAACATATAATTACGTCAATTTTCTTTTAAAAAGGTTTAAAGTGGCACAGGCACGGAGAAAACAAAAAGAGGCCAAACCGATTGCGGATCACGTCCTGACAAACATCAGGGAAGTGGTGATCTTTGCTTTGTTGATCGTGGCGGTCTATCTTCTGATCGCTTTATTTACCTATCACCCTGATGATCCAGGTTGGTTTTATTCGGTTACGGTAAAAGAAATTCATAACAGTGCCGGAACTATTGGGGCTTATATTGCTGATTTTCTGTTAAATATCTTTGGTTATTTCGGTTACATCATTCCAGTACTATTTCTCGTTAGTGGCTGGCGTCTGTTTCAAACACGAAAGAAACAGGAACCCTTTAATCAACTCGTTTTTTCTTTACGAAGTATAGGCATCATCCTCGGTTTGGTTGGAGGTTGTGCTATTGCATGGATGCATTTTTATGCGGGTAGTGCCTTGCCCTATGAGGTTAGGGGAGCAGGAGGCATATTAGGCGATGCAATAGGTACCCTGTTTTTGGATATTACTGGCGATACAGGCAGTACATTATTGCTATTAGCCATGTTTATGATTGGTATTACGCTATATACCGGCCTTTCCTGGATATGGGTCATTGATACAACCGGTCAGGTAACTCTACGTTCTATAGCAAGTATTCGACAAGGGATCGCGAATTTTAAAGATATGTCAGAGGGAAGACGAGCCAGAAAAGATCGCGAGCACATCTTCAAGCAGGAACAGGAAGTTGAAGAAAAACGTGTTCCTCCAAAAATAGAACCTAAACTACCTGAAGTTAAACCCAGCGTTCGTGCGGTAAAGGAAAAGCAGGAAAACCTGTTTGAACTACCTGCAGGTACAGTGCTACCACCATTAAGCCTGCTGGATGAACCTGCCCCGGCAAAGGGAGGTTATTCAAAAGAAGCGTTGGAAGCCATGTCAAGACAGGTTGAATTAAAATTGAAAGATTTTGGTGTAACTGTGGAAGTCGTTGCTGTTCACCCAGGTCCGGTGATTACCCGTTTTGAACTCGATCCGGCACCGGGTGTGAAGGGAAGTCAGATCAGCAACCTGGCAAAGGATCTGGCACGTTCACTCGCGGTCGTTAGCGTACGCGTTGTAGATGTGATACCGGGTAAACCTTATATCGGTCTTGAAATTCCGAATGAATCGCGTGAACTGGTTACGCTGGGTGAAATCCTGAATACCAATGAATACGAGAGCCTGAAATCGCCCATGGTATTGGCATTAGGTAAAGACATTAGTGGTAAACCGATCGTCACTGATCTTGGCAAAATGCCTCACTTATTGGTTGCGGGAACGACGGGTTCAGGTAAATCGGTGGCATTAAATGCCATGATCCTGAGTTTGCTATACAAAGCGACTGCATCTGAAGTGCGCATGATTATGATCGATCCCAAGATGCTGGAGTTATCCGTTTACGAAGGTATTCCAAATCTGCTCGCGCCTGTTGTTACCGATATGAAAGAAGCTGCGAACGCCTTGCGCTGGTGTGTTGCTGAGATGGAAAGACGTTATAAATTAATGTCTTTACTCGGTGTAAGAAATATCACCGGCTATAACAAAAAAGTCGGTGATGCGATTGCAAAGGGGAGTCCTTTAGTAGATCCGACCTATAAACCTATAAGTGAAGATGATGAAGTTCGATATTTGGAAAAACTGCCTTTTATTATTGTAATCATTGATGAACTTGCCGACATGATGATGACGGTCGGTAAAAAAGTTGAAGAATTAATTGCACGCCTGGCACAAAAAGCGAGAGCGGCAGGTGTACATTTAATCCTGGCGACACAAAGACCATCAGTAGATGTTATTACAGGGTTAATCAAGGCAAACGTTCCCAGCCGTATCGCTTTTCAGGTTTCTTCTAAAGTGGACTCAAGAACAATTCTTGACCAGATGGGTGCGGAACATCTGTTAGGACATGGTGATATGCTGTTTTTGCCAGGAGGTACAAGTATTCCTGAACGAGTTCATGGTGCATTTGTCTCAGATAATGAAGTGCACAAAGTTGTCGATAACCTGAAAAAACTGGGAGAACCGGAATATTATGAAGAGATATTACGTGGCCCAGCTGAAGGTGGAGCAGAAGCTATTCCAGGTCTTGACGCTCCTAAAGATGATATGGATCCCTTATACGATGAGGCAGTACGTATTGTGACTGAAACACGCAAGGCTTCTATTTCCTATATTCAACGACGATTAAAGATTGGATACAACCGTGCAGCAAGGATTGTAGAAGAGATGGAAGCCAGTGGTCTGGTTGGCCCATTGGAATCCAATGGTAGTCGTGAAGTATTGGCTGCACCACCTCCACCTGTTGATTAAATGTTTATGTTAAAACTGAA
>JBNLAL010000117.1:0-5423 GCA_050302115.1 Gammaproteobacteria bacterium
TTGCACCACCTAGTGGAATCCATTCACCGAGTCTGCCACTGGCAGTAGTCTGGACTTTCTGGACATCGAACACTGCCGCCTGGTTTGGAGTAACACGTGATAGTTCCGGTGCGACTAGCAAGGTAACGATATCGCCTTGTAAACGAGGCATAACATAAAAACCGGAAGTGACATCACGATATTCAACGCCATCCCGTACAACAACAGCGCCGCCAGTCACTACAGTTGTTTGAGTCGGAACCGGGACGGAGTGACCGGTATTAATATAAGCAGGGCTACCTTCCAGTGTTTGTACACGGAATACGTTTTTGTCTTCGAGTCGTGAACGGGTTTCCAGAGTGCGATAACGGATCACATTACCTTCACTGTCAGTACCCTGAATGATAGTGCCCTCATTACTGGTATCGGGTGATTCGATCTTTACGTTACCGGTTTTATAACGGCCGGATAAACCGCTTTCACTCCTGTTGATATTGCCATCGACATCCTGTTTCACGCTGATCATTAATCTTCGTGGTGCCTTGTCGATTTGGGAAAGTACTTCTTTAATCTGCTTCAGGTTGGAGGGTGTCGTTTTGACGATGAGTTGATTATTCATTCCTGTAACTGTGCCACCTTCAACCACTAATGGTTTAACGATGGGGATGACATCACTGACCAGCCGACTTTTTAACGGAATGATTTCGATCTTTAACGATTCTGCCAGGGCAGGGGTTAAACCCCACATAAAAAGAATCAGCGTATGAATTAATAGTTTTTTCAAATGTGCATCCTTCGTAAATTGGGATCCGGTTTGGCCTTGTCCCACATGTCATTAAACACATCCAACAGATATTTCGACTCACGTCGGTTGTTGAAGTTTAGTTTACCTTTATACCGCTCGATGTTTTCGCGGAATACATACCCCACTTCATCGGCAATAAGTACCGCTTCATTAAATTTTTTATATTCAACAGAAGGCTTACGCATTTCGATAAAACTACTGATTTTCCCTGCCAAATCAATGAGTTTGTGCCCTCTTCGGACGATTTTTTCAGGTTCAAAAACCAGGATCCGGACTTCAACATAACGGTTATTGGTGACCAGTTTTCGCAATGCCTCAACAAGTTCGAATTGGTCATAAACAAAGGGATCAAGGTCATGGGAGATGATCGCGAGCTTTTGTTGACATTGCTTGACCATTTCCAGACAGGCTGCGGCATTTTCCTCACGCGTTTTTATCTGGATGGCACCTTCAGTAGAACGCCCGAGCTCGTATTCAGAGAAATCAAGCATTCTTTATCTCCATTGCAGTGTTGAAACTATTTGGAAACCAGTTTTGCCTGAGCCACTGCATTACCAATGTAGTTTTGTGGTGTGAGTTGTTGTAGTTTTTTCTTGGCATCATTCGGAATATCAAGAGTTTCAATAAAATTACGTAAGGTTTCCTGGTTAATTTCCTGACCACGTGTTAATGCCTTGAGTTGTTCGTATGCATCGTCAATGCCATAGCGACGCATAACGGTCTGGATAGGCTCAGCAAGTACTTCCCAGGCCTGTTCCAGGTCCTGATTCAATGCATGAGCATTGATATCGAGTTTGGATAAACCTTTTAAACAGGAATCCAGTGCGATCAGTGTATGGGCCACGCCAACGCCCATATTTCTTAATACGGTAGAGTCGGTCAGGTCTCTTTGCCAACGTGATATGGGTAACTTCTGCGAGAGGTGTTCAAAGATGCCATTGGCCAATCCAAGATTACCTTCGGCATTTTCAAAATCGATCGGGTTCACTTTGTGTGGCATCGTGGATGAACCAATTTCACCCTTCTTGAGTTTCAATTTGAAGTAACCGAGCGAGATATAACTCCAGATGTCGCGGCTTAAATCAATCAGGATCGTGTTGGCCCGTGACACCACATGAAAATATTCAGCCATGTAATCATGTGATTCTATCTGTGTTGTATGTGGGTTCCAGTCCAGTCCCAGTCCGGTAACAAACTGTTTTGATAGAGTCATCCAGTTGACTTTCGGATAGGCAGACAGATGCGCATTGAAATTACCAACGGCACCATTCATCTTGCCAAGCAATTCTATCTTTGCCAGTTGTTTTCTCTGCCGTTGTAAACGATGGACATAGACACCTATTTCCTTGCCTAATGTTGTTGGTGATGCTGTTTGACCATGTGTACGTGACAACATCGGTGTCGCGGCATGTTTTTTTGCCAGGGTTTTTAAAACGGAAATGGTTTTATCCAGTTTGGGTAACAGCACAGCATCACGTGCTTCTTTTAACATCAGGGCATGACTTAAATTATTAATGTCTTCCGAGGTACAGGCAAAATGGATAAATTGGCTGGCATTTTTTAACGCACGATGTATTTTAATCTTGTCGCGAATAAAATATTCAACTGCCTTGACATCATGATTGGTTGTCTTCTCGATCTTTTTTATTTTTTCAGCATCAGCAACAGAAAAATTATTTTTAATCTTGTCCAGAATAGCGATCGAATTTCTGGAAAAAGGGGCAATCTCTTTAATGCCCGAATGTTTTGCCAATGCTTTTAACCATTCGATTTCAACCTGTACGCGAAATCGAAACAGGCCGTATTCGCTGAATATCGGTCTTAAGGCATCGGTCTTGTTTTGATAGCGGCCATCAATCGGCGAGATGGCGGTTAATGATGTGAGTTTCATTTAATATCTCATCTGAATTAATGTTTAATTATACATACATAATACTTATAACCCTATGGTGAGGGGTTGGGAATTTGCGTATGTATCTCTTCAATCTTTCTCACCAGATCCTTGGGTAGTTTGATATTAATGCTGTCGATATCCATCTTGAGTTGTTCCATCGTTGTTGCACCAATAATGTTACTGGTCAGGAATGGACGACTGTTTACATAAGCCAATGCCATCTGTGCCGGATCGAGTCCATTTTCCTGTGCCAGGTTAACGTAGGCTTCTGTTGCAGCATTTGCCTGTGGGTTGGTGTAACGGGTAAAACGGTCAAACAAGACCAGACGGGAACCGGCAGGTTTGGCACCTTGTAGATATTTACCACTTAATACACCAAAGGCCAGCGGTGAATAAGCCAGGAGACCCACATCCTCGCGATGCGAAAACTCGGACAGCCCGATCTCAAAGGTCCGGTTCAATAAATTATAGGGGTTTTGAATACTGACAATACGGGGAAAGCCTTTTTCATTGGCTACGCGTAAATATTCAGCACAGCCCCACGGTGTTTCGTTGGAGATACCAATGTGACGAACCTTGCCTTCCTTAACCAGACCATTCAGGACGTCCAGGGTCTCTTCAATCGGGACGCCGTCTTTTTCCGGCGCATGGTAATAGTTCAATTGACCAAAATAATTGGTATCCCGTTCAGGCCAATGGGTCTGATAGAGATCAAGATAATCTGTTTGTAAACGTTTTAGTGAAGCATTGATGGCTTCATGAATATTTTTTTTATCCAGGTGAGGTTTGCCATCACGCATATAATCTGTCCAGTCTGCCTGGGCACAGACTTTGGAGGCAATGATCAGTTGGTCACGGTCCTGACGTTTTGCCAGCCAGGTACCGATATAGGTTTCCGTCAAGCCCTGCGTTTCCCTACGAGGTGCAACAGGATACATTTCAGCGGTATCAATAAAATTAATACCCGCATCAATTGCATAATCCAGTTGCTCATGTGCTTCTGCTTCAGTGTTTTGTTCGCCCCAGGTCATGGTACCCAGGCAGATACGACTCACTTTTAGATCTGTTTTACCTAACGTTGTAAATTCCATTCTCAAATATCTCGATTTTATAATTGATGAGTGACATACAGAGTCACGGACAAACTATCACGCATATGATACCTTTCGCGTATCACTATTTAATGACACCCTCGGATATGCAGACATTAACCATAACAAAACCTGATGACTTCCATCTACACCTGCGTGATGGAAAGGCGATGGCGAGTATTGTAAACCACAGTGCAGCCCAATTCTCACGGGCGATTATCATGCCAAACCTGAAACCGCCTGTTGTCAGTACTGCGATGGCATTGGCCTATCGCGATCGCATTCTGGAGTGTGTTGATGCCAAATACAGTTTCGATCCGCTAATGACCCTGTACTTGACCGATAATACTTCAGCGGATGAGGTTAAGCAGGCAAAAGACAGTGGGTTTATTCGCGCTTTAAAATATTATCCTGCCGGGGCCACGACCAATTCTGATCAAGGCGTCACTGATATTGAAAAGGCCTATCCGGCACTGGAAGCAATGGAGAAACACGGTCTTTATCTACTTGTTCACGGTGAAGTGACAGACAGTGATGTCGATATCTTTGACCGCGAAGCGGTATTCATTGATAGAGTCCTGACAAAAATTACAAAAGACTTTCATGAGCTTCACATTGTGTTTGAACATATCACGACACGTACCGCTACGGATTTTGTTTTTTCAGCAGGAAAAAATATAGCTGCCACGATCACACCGCAACATATACTGTTAAACCGTAACGACTTATTTAAAGGCGGGTTACGACCACACAATTATTGTCTGCCGATATTAAAAGCAGAAGATGATCGCAAGGCGGTATTGGATGCAGCAACCAGCGGTAATCCAAAATTCTTTTTGGGAACAGACAGTGCGCCTCATGCGCGTGATGTCAAAGAGAGCAGTTGTGGTTGTGCCGGGATCTATTCTGCACCTATGGCCCTGGAACTCTATGCAGAGGCCTTTGATAATGCCGGACAACTGGACAAACTCGAGGCCTTTGCCAGTCATCATGGCGCAGATTTTTATGCTTTACCGCGTAACAAGGATCAAATCACTTTAGAAAAACAGGAAACGAACATTCCTGAAACCTATCCATTTGGTGATGACGAGTTGGTTCCCTTCCGTGCCGGTGAAAGTTGTAGTTGGCAAGTTAAGAGTTAATAGGAATTACATTTAATCATGAATACCGTTGCTAAACGCTTTAGGGGTTTTTTACCCGTTATTGTTGATGTCGAAACGGCAGGCTTCAATGCGGCCACCGATGCCTTATTAGAGATCGCTGCTGTTACCGTTACCATTAATGAAAAGAATCTGTGGTGTATTGATGAGGTCTTTTCCAAACACGTAAACCCGTTTGAAGGTGCCAACCTGGATAAGGCTTCACTGGAATTTACCGGTATCGATCCCGATCATCCGTTTCGTAAACAGATCGCCGTCAGTGAAGATGAAGCCTTGCATGAAATCTTCCGTCCAATCAGAAAAAAGATTAAAGAACATAAATGCAACCGTGCAATATTAGTCGGACATAACGCCCATTTCGATCTTGGTTTTTTAAACGCCGCAGTAGAACGCGCACAAATCAAACGTAACCCGTTTCATCCTTTCAGTGTCTTTGATACGGCAACACTCGCAGGTTTGGCTTATGGACAAACGGTGTTATCCCGTGCCGCTGA
>JBNLAL010000118.1:0-5414 GCA_050302115.1 Gammaproteobacteria bacterium
CTTGGCGGTTAAAAGAATTCCCTGATTGTTCTAGGCGATGTCACCCACGGCTCATCCATAGGAGCCATGTTCTCTTTCGGCTTTAAACAGAGGCCCATCGCAATACTGTATGCCAGCACCGGGTTATCCAACTGATTTTTCCATACAAACTGAATTGCCTGGAATGCACGGTGCTTCATACTGTCAGCAACCGGCGCACTCTCTATAACATCAAGAATGTCTTTTAATTCAACACCACGCCCATAAGTATCCGCTGCCTGGTAGGCATTTTTTGCGAACAGTTCACAGGACTTGGTCGTAAAATTACGATTTGTATAATCGACACTACCTGCCATCGCAGGTCTTACGATTAACAACGACACGAATATTGTTAAAGCAATCAAGTTTTTCATTGGTCTATCTCATAAGGTTATGAGCCTCCTTTGGTTAATAAAGTAAATTACGCAGTATTTCCTATACATCCATGCAAATACTAAACTCCATCCGTGGACATTCGCCGCTCCTACGCGTCCATGCGCTCGCGGCATACAGTCCATCCGTGGACATAAAAAAAGGCCGCAGGTTTGTCGCCTGCGGCCTTTTCGGAATACTTCGGTTAAATCAAACTAAACAATCATAAAAATTCCTCGACACGCAGGCGTACGTAAACATCACACAGATAAGTGTGACGCCACATAAACACCGGTTTTGATTGAGAGTAAATTTTCATGGCGCGCGATATTCTGCCTCTTTTCAAATAAAGTCAAGTATTTACAGTAAAAATCTCTTCAAACGCTATTTTTTACATTTTCTTAGTATCTTGAGCTGGATCAAAGTTCAATGTTTACCATGTTGTAATATATTAAATACGAATACAGGATTTTGAAGGGGGTTTATATGGCCACAAAGTCTGAAACAAAATCAGGGAAAAATACCGACCTGACAAGACCTAACCCGGAAAATTTCTTTCCTACTGACTTTAATTCATTTGCAGATATAGATCGTCTATTCAATGAATATTTCGATCGAAATTTTTTACGTTCGTTACGCCCCAACCTGACCCGTATGAGCGATCTTTGGGGAACTTATGAAATGCGTTCTCCAAATATGGACATCATTGATAGAGATAATGAAATACTGGTCAGAGCAGAACTTCCTGGCGTAGATAAAAAGGACCTGGATATTTCAGTAATGGATAACATATTGGTACTTAAAGGAAATAGCAGTTACGAATCAAAAAAAGAAAAAGATGAATATTTCAGTGCTGAAATAAAAAAAGGTTCATTTTCAAGGACTATCACCTTACCGGCGAATGTTGATACTGCAAAAATAAAAGCCAACTTCAATAATGGCTTACTTGAATTATCAATACCAAAGACCAGTAAATCAAAGAAGAAATCTATTAAGGTAAGTTAGAGGCTGGAGATACAATTAAATTAACGCGGACAATTTATGTGTTGTCCGCTATTTTTTAGCGTCATTATTTTTATTTCCATATTTATCCCATAATCCTCTGGCGTATTTACGTGCTTCTTTTAATTCACTTTGAGTTAATATAACTTCAATTCGATTACGAAGTAACTGTGCTTTAGTAAATCCCCCCGCAGCGGCAATACCCAACCAGGCATAGGCCTTAATTTTATTTTTACTAACACCTTTGCCTAACAAAAAACAATTACCTACCCAATATTGACTGGTTAAATCTTTGTCCTCTGCCTTTTGTAAAAACCATTTAAAGGCATCAAAATCATTCTTTGGTATGGCAACTCCCTTTTCATACATACCACTCAGATTGTCCTGAGACCGACTAAAACCCTGATTTGCTGCCTTGCTATACCAGAAAATAGCTTCGTTATTATCTTTGCTTACACCCCGTCCATTTTGATACATGACACCTAAATCATGCTGAGCAGTAGCCAATCCTTGTTCCGCTGCTTTTCGATACCACTTTGCTGCTTCAATGTAATCCTGTTTCACGCCAATTCCGTCATGAAACATATATCCAATATTTGCTTCTGCTTCAGCATTACCCTGAACGGCTGCTTTACGGGACCACTTCATTGATTCCCAAAAATCTTTCTTTAGGCCATTTCCTTGAAGATACATTCCGGCAATCTTCACTTGGGAAGAAACAAAACCACCTTCTGCAGATTTCAAATACCACTTTGCCGCTTTATTTATATCCCGTTCAATTCCAAGTCCATGTTCTAACATTTGCGCAAGTTTATATTGCGCACGAACATCATTTGATTCGGCTATTTCAGAAAATAGCGAAAATGCGGTCTTATAATCTTCTGCCTGATAAGCTTCATTTGCCAAATCATATTCTGATTTACCGCAACTAAGAAGGCATAGAAATAAAAGTGATGTAAATATTTTTTTCAATTAAACATTATCAAACTGGAAAAATTAAATGTAATTATATAGACAATGATACTTTATATCACGAAAATGAATTCACATATGAAAAATAACCTTAAAGGTCATAAAACATATACAAAAAATTTATTAGGGATTTTAACTACTGCTACAGAGGTTTGTTAATTATTCCTGCGTACTTCATTTTTACCATTCTGATAAGTGCTGTAGTTCCTTGGCTGACCAACGCAAATAATCAACCTGAATTTTTGCCAACGTCATTAGTAAATGGGCGCTCGTTGAGGGATATTTTTCGTTTAATTCGTCCAGCCCTTTACGGTCAAGTACAAATAACTCTGTCTTATGAGTAGCTATTGCATCGGCGACCCTTGGACCCGGATATAATAAAGACAACTCGCCAAAGAAAGACCCCGGCTGACATGTCGAGAGCCTTTTATAATGATGTTTGGTAGTAGGCAATCGTATATCGATTTCCCCACTGATCACCATATAAACCTCACTACCCTCGTCACCTGCATTAAACAGTTTTTCATTTTTCTCAAGCTCCATTGGTTTCAATATGGATTCCAACTGGGCAATTTCTTCACTTGTCAGTTCATTACATAAATCATTATCTTCTAATGAAATTCGATCTGTAAATTTTGTCGGCGAGATATTAAGCTCTTCAAGCAATGCATTTTCTGCAAACTCAAGTGCTTCATCTTTTCCATTAAAGGTCATAATTTGATAATCAAAACCGGATACATTAATTTTTCTAAATTTCTTCTCTGCACGTTTACCAAAACCCATCTCTTTATGAATATTACAAAAAATCAGCTGGCCTCCATTTTTATGTAACCGTGATGCGATCTGCTGCAGATACTTGGTTGCTGTCAAATCAATATGTAATACTCGACGCAAATGCAAGATAATATAGTTGGGTCGATTTAAATCAGCAGATAATTCATCGAGCAAAGCATCAGCTGTTGCGAAAAATAAATTACCCTTTAGTTCATATAAAACAATCCTCTCACCATTTTCTTCAAGTAACTCTCTTTCTTTTTGTTTTCTATTTCTTACTGATCTGACTTGTTTACCAGTAGATCGTCTATGAACAACCGGTGAACGTATTTGTGCTCGTATAAATAGAACGATAGCGATCAAAACGCCAAACCCTACAGCCACCATCAAGTCATACGCAACGGTGACAATCGTTACCAATATGGCAATAATGGCATCACCTCTCGTTTTTTTACTTTTTATCCAGGCAAGGATGTCCAGATCAAACATATGTAACGAGACGGAAAGTATAATGCCAGCTAAAACACTAATTGGAAGAATGCTACCAACGTCTCGGGCAACGAGTAATAGAATAAAAAAGGTTAAACCTGCAAATACTCCCACCCAACGGCGACCTCCGGAATTAACAGCAACAACCGTTGCACCTGTCGTTCCGGCTGCAGCCATACCCCCACAAAAACTGACGAGGATCTGTCCAACGCCTTGTCCAACCATTTCCCTGTTAGCACTATGACGTTCTCCTGTGGTTACGTCTGCTATGACAGCCGTGAGCAAGGTATCTAAGGAGGACAAAATTGATAACGCCAATGCAGAAGGAATAATTATTTTCCAATGTAAACTCTCCAACATGTCAAAAGAAATATCCAGTCCTAAAGAATCCAGTTTTGGTAATTCTCCGATTAACCATTTTGCCGGGATATCCGCAGGATTAAATAAAGTACAGATATGAAAAATAATGGTACCAATTAATAAACCTGCAATCGTTCCTGGTAATTTTTTAATCAGTTTAGGCCCATAAGAAGTAGCTATAACAGTAACCAAAGCAACGACGACAGGAATCCATTTCCATGCCTGCCAACTTTCATCGGCACCTTTACCGGATAAAGGTGCCATTTGCGACATGATCATTAAAATTGCAGAACCGGTTAAAAAACCACTGATTACCGGATAAGGAATATATTTGATTAATTTACCACCACCTGATAGACCAATCACAATTTGACATATCCCTGTACACAGAATAACAAGAGCAAGATTAATCAATAATTCACTTCCCTCTATACCTGCCTGACTAAATGACGCCATTGCGCCACCCAGTAAAACCAGGGTTGGTCCAGTAGGAGCACTGATTAAACCACGTGTTCCACCAAAAATACCGGAAACAAGACAAAGGATCGCAGCACCGATTAAACCTGCTATTGCACCTTGTGAAGCATCGAACCCATAAGCAACCAGTAAAGCCACTCCAAATGCCATGGCTTGTGGTAATACAACTGCTGATGCTGCTAATCCGCCCCAGACATCACCAGCAGAAAAATTTGAAAATACATTCTTCATTATTCTAGGAAATCATATTTTCTCACAATAAAATTTGACCTCAGATTCAGGATCATTTGAAGGCGTCCCTCCAAAATAGATCACCCCGTGACCAGAAAGAATTTCTTCTTCCCTATGTAAACGAACAGCACGACCGTTAGCAAAATAAACTGCTGTACCATTTGTACTATTATCCTTTAAATGAAAAATTCCATGTTGAAAGATGATTTCTGCATGGGCTTTTGAAGTATAGATTCCATGAATACAAAGATCATTGTTTTCTGCACGACCTATTGAACAATGTGTCTTATTCGCATCCAGTCTAATGTGTTTATCCTCATAATCGAGTGTAAGCGCTTTATGAATTGAGTCATCTTTTACAGGTGAGACACTACCAATGCGAGTAACTTCATTATCCTCTTCTTCCCAAACCAGATTATAGACATTTAAGTCACCTGTCCCTGCTTCTGATTCAACGGTATCTATCAAACGTGTATTTTGTTTAAGATCTTCTGATAAAGACTCCAGACTTTGACCACTGGTTAAAATTTCATCAGCTTTAGCAAGTTTGATAACTTGTTGCGCAGATACGGGAGCTTCACCAATAATATCTCCTCCACGATATGCTACTGCACCATAATGCCATCCTATTTTTACATGCAATGCGCCAATATTGAATTCGCCCTGCTCACTCGCCTTTGATAAAGATTTCTGCATCTCTATCGCCGCCTGTGCACATT
>JBNLAL010000119.1:0-5398 GCA_050302115.1 Gammaproteobacteria bacterium
ACTTCAATTTTTTAATTTAAAGAACAATCCTAATCTATCTCGTACTTTTTGAGACGATTACGTAGAGTTACCCTGTTAAGGCCCAGCATTTGTGCGGCATGGGTTATATTGCCTTTTGTATACTTCATAACGACATCAAAAAAAGGCTTTTCGACTTCTTCCAGAAACAAGGCGTAGAGGTCGCTGGCATGATGACCATCCAGATCTTCAAAATAGGCTTCCATTGCCCGACGCACATTATCAGCCAGACATTTTTCAGGAGCTTCATGACGGTCTGCAGCGGTTTGCTTTTTTGCTTTTGTTTTGATCATGCTGCGACTGCCTGTTGTTGATTAAAAAAGTGTTTGATCATTGTTATTTGTTCTTCTGCTGATTCAATTTTATTAATCATTGTTCGAAAAGCTTTGGTGTTACCTTGTTGTTTACAATACCAACCGATATGTTTGCGCGCGATTCGAACACCCTGATACTCACCATAAAATGTATGTAAGTGTGTAATATGTTTTATTAAGGTTTCGGCTACTTCACTTCCATTTGGAGCTGCCCGTTTTTTACCTGTTTCCAGATAATGTTGAATCTCCCGGAATATCCAGGGATTACCCTGTGCAGCCCTGCCTATCATGATGCCATCAACCTGATAGGTTTCCAGTATCTGTTTGGCAACTTCCGGGCTGTCAATATCGCCATTGGCAATAACCGGAATTTTAACCCTGGCTTTTACTTCACCTGCTGTTTCATGTTCAGCTAAACTTTTAAAACCACAAGCACGGGTTCGACCATGAACTGTCAAGGCCTGAACTCCACTGGATTCAGCAATGTCAGCAATCGTTAACGCATTACGGTTTGCCTGGTCCCACCCCGTCCTGATTTTTAAAGTCACCGGCACATCAACCGCATCCACAACAGTTTGCAAAATATGGGCAACCAGTTTTTCATCTTTGAGTAATGCCGATCCTGCCCAAACATTACACACTTTTTTCGCAGGACACCCCATATTGATATCAATTATCTGGGCACCAAGCTCAACATTATACTTTGCCGCCGCTGCCATTTGTTCCGGAACAGCCCCTGCTATTTGCACTGCTCTGGGTTCCGGTTCACCATCATGCTTCAGGCGTAACTGTGTCTTCCGTGTATGGAACAACGCCGGATTCGACGTCACCATTTCCGAAATTACCAGGCCAGCCCCCAGCTCTCTGCACAGTAACCGAAAAGGTTGATCCGTGACGCCAGCCATAGGAGCGAGCACCAATTTATTTTTTATTAAATGGGACCCTATCAACATGAAACCGTTTCGCAAGTGTGAGCGGAACGTAAAACAAGACCTAATAATAACCGGATACGATTACATGTAAAGCGGCAGTTTTTTGCTGAATAAAATCAGGGACTTTACTCTTTATTTTTACAAATTATAAAAATCTGAATTCGAAACTGACTGCACCTGCAGTAGGACCACTGACTTCAAGTACAAAATGTACCGGTAACTCAACCGGCATACCCTCATTGATATCAATACTGCTATCCAGATAATCGGCAGGTAAGAAATCGCGATATCCAAGTAACGTGCCAGCCGTATCAAACAAGGTTAACTGTATTTTTGGGTAAGGCTGTCTCACAGACATTTCATTTTTTATGGTTGCATTGACTAATAATGTATCTTCAAAACCTGGATGTAACCTCACATCACGGTTTATCAGTTTTATTGCTCCCGGATCGCGGCTACGGATGATTCGACAATCAAACTCCTGACAAATCAGTTTCACATAGGGTCTTAACTGTGGGTATTCCAGTAACACCTCATCACGATTAAACCAGGCATATTGAGCTACGATAACTAAAAGTGCAGTAAGTGTGGCTCCTGCCCAGAAAATCGTCGTAAACCAGTTTCGCTTTACTTCCGGTTCTTGCAATATTTTCTCGGGTTCAGGTTCAGGGAAATCGTATTTTTTGTTTTGAAAAACCGCTCTTTGAATAGTAGGCTCTTCTGAATCAAAATCTTCAGTCTGTTCCCGGGCACTGACGTCCTCAATTTCTTCAGGAATAGATTGCGTTACTCCAATCTCATCGATGGCTGTCTTTAACTCCTGTTCCGTATCAGCATTCGATCTTGAAATAAGCACGTCCAGAGTCTGCTCATCGGGTTCAATACGATCGGGTATCTCAAATTGCGGTTCTGGCTCTATGGATTTCGTTTCATTTTCAGTCGAACTCTGGATTTCATCCAGTATTTTTTCATTACTTAACGGCTCATCATAGAGATGATCTAATGCATTGAACTGTTCGTGACAAAAACCACATCGAACCTGACCTGACGCAGCAGCAATATGTTCAGCATAAATGCGGAACTGGCGGGTACAAGAAGGACAAACGGTAAACATTATTTATATTACGAGTTGTGATTACTGTTTTATACCATGCAATCTCGTCCATTCTGACGAAAATACAGGTTCGTCCATATTAAAACAGGACGCATAAGCTGCCAAACATTCTTCAGCCTGGACATGCAATAAACCGGACAAAACGATATGCCCCCCTGATTTTGTCAACGCGGAAAACCGGTCCACCAACTCCTTGAGGGGATTCATTAATATATTGGCCACCAGAATGTCGGCAATTGGTAAATCAGTTTGATCAACCAGACCTGTCTCAATTGTACCTTCCAGTTTATTGCGTTTGATGTTTTCATTTGCAGCAAGTATGGCCTGTGGATCGATATCAACTGCATACACTTTTTTCGCACCAAGTAACGCGGCAACCATGGCGAGAATGCCTGAACCACAACCATAATCAATAACCGTCTTGCCCTTTAGATCAGTTTCAGCCAGCCACTCAATGCACAAAGATGTTGTCGGGTGTGAACCTGTACCGAAGGCTAATCCCGGATCCAAAATAATAGAAGGTAAATTATTGTCTGGTGCTTCACACCAACTTGGTGTGATACAAACACGATTGGAAAAAACAATCGGTTGGTGCTCTGCCTTAAATTCACCAACCCAATCCCGATCTTTTAACAGTTCTATTTTATGATCAAAAATATTTTCGGCACCAACTCTATCGCGTAAACAAACCAGTAAAATATCCAGATCTGTATCAGGATGAAGTAAGGCAGTTAGCCGCGTTTTGTCCCAGAGTTTTTTTGGATCGTCTTCATTTTGATCCAGGGCATCGAATACCGGTTCATCACTGGCGGCGGTTAGACTGACGGAAACAGCACCAAATTGTTCCAGCAAATCCGAAAGAATTTCAGCCTGGGGCTGATTGGTATCGAAATTGAGTTGCAACCAACTCATTATTTCAATCCGAGCTTATTCTCCAAATAATGAATATCCGTTCCGCCATTCATAAAAGCAGTATCTTTAACTAACTTTTGATGTAAAGGGATATTGGTCTTGATACCATCGATCACGATTTCTGATAATGCATTGGATAAACGCGCCAAAGCTAACTCTCGCGTTTCTGCATGAGCGATCAATTTACCAATCATTGAATCATAATGTGGTGGTACTTTGTAACCCTGGTAAACATGCGTATCAACACGAATGCCGGGTCCGCCCGGAGGGTGATAATGTTCTATCGTGCCCGGAGAAGGCATAAATGTATCCGGATCTTCAGCATTAATTCGACACTCAATGGCATGTCCACGTAATACAATATCTTCCTGTTTATAGGATAATGCCTGACCACTGGCAATATGTAATTGCTCCTTAACAATATCGACACCGGTAATCATTTCTGTCACTGGATGTTCAACCTGAACACGAGTATTCATTTCGATGAAATAAAACTCACCGTCTTCATATAAAAATTCAAACGTACCGGCTCCACGATAATTGATTGCCTTACAGGCATCGACACAACATTGTCCTATCTTTTCCCTTATTGCTTGATCCAGTCCGGGTGCAGGTGCCTCTTCAATGACCTTTTGATGGCGACGCTGCATGGAACAGTCGCGCTCTCCCAGATAAATCACATTGCCATGTTCGTCTGCCAAAATCTGTATTTCAATGTGGCGCGGATGCTCAAGAAACTTTTCCATATACACCATATCATTACCAAACGCTGATGCGGCTTCAGTCCGGGTTAACGATATGGATTTAAGCAGGTTGGCTTCACTATGTACGACGCGCATACCACGACCACCACCACCACCTGCTGCCTTGATAATAACCGGGTAACCAATCTGTTTGGCCATACTGGCTAATTCTTTGGGATCATCGCCTAATGGTCCGTCAGAACCTGGAACACAGGGGATACCGGCCTTTTTCATTGCATTGATCGCAGAGACCTTGTCACCCATTAAGCGAATCGTGTCGGCCCTGGGCCCAATAAAAACAAACCCGCTTTGTTCCACACGTTCGGCAAAGTCGGCATTCTCTGATAGAAAACCATAGCCCGGATGGATAGCAACGGCATCAGTAACCTCTGCAGCACTAATAACGGAAGGAATATTCAAATAACTATCTGTGGATGCTGCAGGTCCGATACAAACGGATTCGTCTGAAAGAAAAACATGTTTTTGATCTCTATCTGCCTCTGAATAGACTGAGACAGTTTTAATTCCCAGTTCTCTACACGCACGCAATATTCTTAGTGCGATCTCGCCACGGTTAGCTATAACAACCTTATCTAACATGAATATAAACTCTAATAGTTAATTTTTATATTTTAGGAAGGATCTATGATAAACAGCGGCTGGCCATATTCTACAGCTTCACCATTTTCAACCAGAACACGAATCAACTTGCCACTGGTATCAGCTTCAATATGGTTCATGATCTTCATCGCTTCTATAATACAAAGCGTATCACCCACCTTTACCTCCTGCCCTTTTTCAACATAAGCAGGTTCTTCCGGAGAAGGTGAACTATAAAAAATACCGACCATAGGGGCATTAACCACATAACCCTCATCTGAATAATCATCTGTTGGTTTTGATTCATCCGTATTCAGATGTGACTTTATTTTTTCACTCGCTACCATTGTTGGCTGCGGTGACGGCGCATGACCAATGTAGGTCTGTGGTGCAGCCGGAGCGGCTGAGCCACGGCTGATGCGAACAGATTCTTCACCCTCGTGGATCTCAATTTCGGAAATCTTGGATTCCTCGAGCAGCTCAATCAGTTTTTTTACTTTTCTAATGTCCATGGTAATACCGATCCAGAAATTACTGTTGTTTGATTTTTTGATCTGCCGCAAACAATGCCAACTCATAACCCAGCGCCCCGGCACCGGAAATCACAGCGTAGGCGACATCAGACAGGTAGGAGTGGTGGCGAAATTCTTCCCGGGAAAATACATTGGACAGGTGGACCTCGATGAAGGGTATCTTGACGCTGAGCATGGCGTCTCGCAAGGCGATACTGGTGTGAGTCAGTGCTCCGGGATTAATGATGATAAA
>JBNLAL010000120.1:0-5363 GCA_050302115.1 Gammaproteobacteria bacterium
CGGTGTTTAAACTTTCCTGATGCAGTACGGGAAAAACGTTTTGCAGCACCGCTATTCGTTTTCATCTTGGGCATTTCTATAACTCCACTTCAATAATTCAATTCTAACGTTTCGGTGCTAACACCATAACCATCTGGCGACCTTCAAGCTTCGGATACTGCTCAACTGCGCCATATTCTTCCAAATCTGTTTCAATCCGATTTAACATCTTACTTCCTAATTCCTGATGGGCCATTTCCCGTCCACGGAATCGAAGCGTAATCTTGACCTTGTCACCATTGGTCAAGAACTTTATCAGGCTTTTTAATTTAACCTGATAGTCTCCTTCTTCAGTACCTGGCCTAAACTTGATTTCCTTAACCTGTATCTGCTTTTGTTTCTTTTTAGCAGCATGTTTTTTCTTATTCTGATCAAAGATATATTTACCGTAATCCATCACCCGGCAAACTGGTGGTTCTGCCGTCGGAACTATCTCAACCAGATCTAATTCAGAGTCATCTGCAATTTGTAGTGCTTCACTTATCGATACAACACCAACCTGTTCGCCTTCTGCGTTGATTAACCTCACTTCCGGTGACGTTATCTCATCGTTAAGACGTGTCTGCTTATCTACAGAAATAAATTAATCCTCCAAATTAGTACGGCCGAGGCACGCGATTTCCTCATTCAAACGTTGGCTAAAATCGTCGAGAGACATTGCTCCGAGATCTTCGCCATCTCGCGTACGCACGGCCACAGTATTTTCATCTTGTTCTCGTGCCCCTAAAATTATCTGGTATGGGACACGTTGCATTGCGTGGTCGCGGATTTTAAGCCCGATCGTTTCATTTCTCAAGTCGACTTCGACCCTAAACCTCTGGTTTTTCAAGATATCTGCAACTTTTTTCGCATATTCACTTTGTTTTTCGGTAATTGAGATTATCACTACCTGAATCGGGGCCAACCAGGGAGGAAATGCACCGGCATAATTTTCAATCAAAATACCGATGAAACGCTCCATGGACCCCACAATAGCACGATGTAGCATGACGGGTACTTCTTTCGAGCTGTCTTCACTGACATAACTTGCACCCAAACGCTCTGGCATCGAGAAATCAACCTGGATAGTGCCGCACTGCCAGACACGACCAATACAATCTTTCAGGGAAAACTCGATTTTAGGGCCATAAAATGCCCCTTCTCCGGGTTGTAACTCCCACTCCAGACCCTTGTTATTCAAGGCTAATTCAAGCGCTTTTTCAGCCTTATCCCAGATTTCGTCACTACCCACCCGCTGTTCCGGTCGGGTCGATAACTTGATAATGACATCTTCGAAACCAAAATCCTTATAAACCACGAATAACATATCGATAAAATTCGAGACTTCATCCTGAATCTGATCTTCGGTACAGAAGATATGGGCATCATCCTGGGTGAAATTACGGGCACGCATCAAGCCATGTAGTGTTCCTGAGGCCTCGTTACGGTGACAAGAGCCAAATTCCGCCAATCTTAGCGGCAGTTCCCGGTAACTCTTCAGTCCCTGGTTAAAAACCTGAACATGACAGGGGCAATTCATCGGTTTGATTGCATAATCACGGTTTTCGGAACTGGTGGTAAACATATCTTCCCTGAATTTGTCCCAGTGTCCGGATTTTTCCCACAAACTGCGATCAACAACCTGAGGCGTATGGATCTCCTGATAGCCATGATCCCGCATCCTGGCACTGATGTATTCTTCCACGACCTTATAGATTGCCCAGCCTTTGGGATGCCAGAACACCATGCCCGGTGCTTCTTCCTGAAAATGGAATAAATCCTGTTTTTTAGCAATTTTTCGATGATCTCGTTTCTCGGCCTCTTCCAGACGATGTAAATACGCCTTTAACTGCTTCTTATCGGGCCAGGCGGTACCGTAAATACGTTGAAGCATTTCATTGTTAGAATCACCACGCCAATAGGCTCCGGCAAGCTTCATCAATTTGAACGCCTTTATGCGGCCGGTACTGGGTACATGAGGGCCACGACAAAGGTCAGTAAAATCACCTTGAGAATAGAGCGATAATTCTTCGTTGCTAGGAATGGATTCAATTATCTCTGCCTTATATTCCTCGCCCAGATTGCGAAAATATTCAACGGCATCATCCCGTGACTTTACAGAGCGAGTCACTTCGAAATCTGCCTTGGCTAATTCCTGCATTTTCTTTTCAATTTTAACCAAATCGTCCGGAGTAAAGCCTGGCTCATACGAATAATCATAATAAAAGCCATTTTCAATGACAGGACCAATCGTCACCTGAGCTTCTGGATAGAGTTCCTTTACGGCCTGAGCCATCAAATGGGCACAGGAATGCCGTATAACATCCAGACCTTCCGGATCCCGGTCAGTAATAATTCGCAAATCGCAATCATGTTTAATTAAATATGAAGCATCAACCAGTTTATCGTTGACCATACCCGCCAGCGTGGCCTTTGCTAGTCCGGGACCAATAGATTCAGAAACCTGCATAACTGTTACAGGCTGTTCAAACTCTCGCTGACTATTGTCGGGTAATGTTATCGTGGGCATATCTGCTCCTTTTATTTTCAGTGGTGACCCCCACAACAGGTCACGTGTTAAAGGATATTTACGGAAAAAATATTCTTTTGGATACTACGAAAAGCCGCAGATGGTACAAATAAATACAATATCTTACAAGAATAGTTTTGCGAAAATTTATCAACCACATATATTTGACGGCTACAAAGTTTTACCAAATTTAAAATATGATAAAACCATACAGTCTTATCTTTGTTTTAGGGCTTTTCAGTGCTGGCTGTGTGACTGCACCTGATAGTAAGACACGAATTGCGTCTGCTGAACAGTTGGCCAGCAAGCATGGCTGGCATAAACGGGTCATTGACACATCATCATTTAAGTTAATGAGTTTTACAGCAAATCGATTGCCCGACAGTATTGATAAATTAACGATATATATTGAGGGTGATGGCCTGGCATGGGTTTCATCACGTAAACCTTCAAACGATCCAACACCTATTAATCCTGTAGCATTAAAACTGGCTTTAACTGATAGCTCAGATGCTGTGGCCTACATTGCACGTCCTTGCCAGTATATCAGTGATAAATATTGTGAAAAAAAGTATTGGACTTCAGCACGTTTTGCTCCTGTCGTTATTGAGGCGACTAATAAAGCAATTAGTCAATTAAAGAAACAGGCAAATACACAAAAACTACAATTGATTGGTTTCTCCGGTGGTGGTGCTGTTGCTGCATTGGTTGCAGCGAGACGAGATGATGTTGTGAGTTTAGTGACAATTGCCGGTAATCTGGATCACAAAGTATGGACAACGTTACATAATGTATCGGAACTGACGGATTCACTTAATGCAGCAGACTATTGGCAGCAATTATCTGAGATTAAACAAGTACATTTTGTTGGTGGTAAAGACAATATCATGCCGCTGGAAGTGGCTCAGTCTTATCAACAACATTTTCCAATAGAACATCAACCACAAATCAAGATAATTGAATCTGCTGATCATCTCTGCTGCTGGATCAAACTGTGGCCGAATTTACGTAAATTATTTGACCAGAATTAAGAAAAAATCACTAATTAAAGCGTCCTGTGGATGATCGTTTATGATTCTCCAAAGACTCGAAGTTACTGTTTTTAGAATAGATATCGCAAATTTTGAAGGGAAACAAAGATAAAAACAATACCCGCCTGAGCGGGTATTGTTACTGATACCAAATAGGAAATTGGTAGGCACGATTGGACTCGAACCAACGACCCCTACCATGTCAAGGTAGTGCTCTAACCAGCTGAGCTACGCGCCTTCGTTATAAAATTTAACGATCTTAAATATTATTTCATACTAACTTTGGTCACTAAACTCAGCATCCTGCTTCGTTAAGTGACACATCTCCGGGCTCCTGCCCTCCGCGTTCGCAATGCTGCGAAAGTTTCACTTTCGGTCAATGCTCACCTACGCGCCTAAAATCAAAGCCGGCATAGGATACAGAACTCCTTCTGGAAGACAAGTCCTCTATTAGCTTGCCTTGATGTCTACCAGGCCCAAGCCATTGATTTTAATTTTACTGATCTCATCTCGTACCTTTGCCGCTTCCTCAAATTCAAGGTCGCGGGCGTGCTGGTACATCTTCTCTTCCAGTTTTTTTATTTTTTTCATCAACAATTCAGGAGACATGGATTTATAACTGGCAACATCCTCGGCCACTTTTTTATAGGCATTCGAAATAGCTGCTTTGTCCGCATAGGCCCCTTCCATGATATCCGTAACCGCTTTTTTGATGCCCTTAGGTGTAATGCCATGTTCTTTATTAAATTCGATCTGTTTATGGCGACGGCGTTCGGTTTCATCAATAGCATGTTTCATTGAACCGGTAATCCTGTCAGCATAAAGTATAGCCTTTCCATTCAAGTTCCTGGCAGCCCGTCCAATCGTTTGTATCAATGTTGTACCTGAACGTAAAAAACCTTCCTTGTCCGCATCCAGAATGGCTACTAAAGATACCTCCGGCATGTCCAGTCCTTCTCTTAACAAATTGATACCTACCAACACATCAAACTCACCCTTACGCAGATCACGAATAATCTCGACACGTTCAACCGTATCGATATCGGAATGAAGATAACGCACCCTGACACCATGCTCGGATAAATAATCGGTCAAGTCTTCAGCCATACGTTTGGTTAACGTCGTCACCAGAACACGCTCATCAACCTCAACACGCAGATTGATTTCTGAAAGCACATCATCAACCTGTGTGCTCACAGCTCTCACTTCAACCTCGGGATCAAGCAATCCAGTCGGCCTGACGACTTGTTCAACAATTTTTCCTGAATGATCATTTTCATAAGGTCCTGGTGTTGCAGATACAAACATGGTTTGTGGCACCAGTTTTTCGAATTCATCAAACCGTAATGGTCGATTATCCAATGCAGATGGTAATCTGAAACCATACTCAACCAGGTTTTCTTTTCTGGAACGATCACCCCGATACATTCCTCCCAATTGTGGCACCGTCACGTGACTTTCATCGATTATCATTAAGGCATCACCTGGCAAATAATCCAGTAAAGTTGGCGGCGGTTCTCCGGCAGCACGCCCTGATAGATAACGTGAGTAGTTTTCAATCCCCGAACAATAGCCAATTTCATTAATCATTTCGATATCAAAACGCGTACGCTGTTCCAGGCGCTGCGCTTCCACCAGCTTATTTAAGGACTCCAGTTGTTCCAGCCGTTCTTTTAATTCAACCTTAATGGATTCCACCGCGTCGAGTAGTACCTGACGCTGTGTCACATAGTGTGTCTTCGGATGGATCGTCACACGTGGTAACTTTCGTAATACTTCTCCGG
>JBNLAL010000121.1:0-5351 GCA_050302115.1 Gammaproteobacteria bacterium
GCATTACATAGTATAGTTCTGTTGTTACTGGTCCTGGGATTGGGGCCACTTGCAGAAAAAATACCACATGCAGTATTGGCTGGTATTTTGATTAAAGTCGGGATGGATATTATCGACTGGAATTATTTAAAAAGGCTCAGTCATGCACCCAAGGCGGGTGTTTTTATAATGTTGACGACACTAGGGTTAACCGTATTGGTTGATCTGATAACAGCTGTTGCTGTAGGTATGATTATGGCCAGTCTGCTGTTTGTAAAACGAATGGCGGATACACAGGCCAAAAGCATGAAACTGGTTGGAGCAGAAGGTGAATGGCACGATCTGAATGAGGAAGAAGCAACAATACTCGAACAATCCAATGGAAAAATATTATTGTTCCATATTGAAGGTCCAATGAGTTTCGGTTCTGCAAAAGATATGACCCGGTTCCTGTCCACTGATCGCGATCAGGATGTCTTGATTGTCGATTTCTCTGATGTAACGTTTATCGATAGTAGTGCATCCTTTGCTGTTGAAGAAATATTGACTAATGCGAAAGAAGATAATGATGAAGTTATTCTGTGTGGTCTTCAGGAGCCGGTTGAAAAAGTATTAAAAAGTGTTGGTGTATTAAAAATGATACCGGCGAATCAGATTATAAAAACGCGGCTGGAATCGTTGAAGTTTGCTGAAGAGTTATTAAAAAAAATAAATTAATAAATAGTTAAAATATTATTGATTTATAATTCTCGTCACTAAAACCTACAAAGATTTTTTTCTTTGCTTCAAGTACAGGTCGTTTGATTATGGTGGGGTTGTTGAGCATTAACTCAACGGCTTGTGCTTTAGTCTTAAATTCTTTTTCTTTATCAGAAAGTTTTCGCCAGGATGTCCCACGTTTGTTGATCAAGGTATCGAGATCAACTTGTTTGAGGAAATTATTAATCAGGGTTTTATTAATACCGTCGACGCGGAAGTCGTGAAAGGTATAAGGTACGGAATGGCCATCCAACCATTTCCGTGCCTTTTTAACGGTGTCGCAGTTTTTTATTCCGTATAAGGTAACCGACATTATTCTATAAAGATCTAAAAATAGTGATTTTTTTGTGAGAGCGAGAAAGTACCGCGCGCAGAACCGGAATGTATAAGTTAATACATGAGGATTTGAGCACGGAACTGACGAAGCTATCGCAAAAAAAGTGCATTTTTAGCTAGGAAATGCCTCTGAGAATTTCGTTTATACCTACTTTACTTAACGTTTTTTGATCAACGGTTTTAACAATTACCGCGCAGTACAAGCTGTATTTACCATCACTCGATGGCAGGTTGCCAGAGACAACAACCGAACCCGGTGGAATATAACCGTAAGATATTTCGCCAGTATCACGGTTATAGATGCGTGTGCTTTGTCCAATGTAAACACCCATAGAGATCACGGAACCTTCACCGACGACAACGCCCTCGACGACTTCAGAGCGAGCGCCGATAAAACAGTTGTCTTCAATAATAGTTGGGTTGGCTTGTAAGGGTTCAAGAACACCACCAATACCAACACCACCGGATAAATGTACGTTTTTACCAATTTGAGCACAGGAGCCGACTGTGGCCCAGGTATCTACCATTGTACCCGAATCAACATAGGCACCGATGTTGACGAAACTGGGCATTAACACCACGTTTTGTCCAATAAAGCTGCCACGACGAACGGTTGCTGTCGGTACGACACGCGCACCGGTTTCAATAAAATTGGTTTTGGTATAACCGTAAAATTTGTTCGGGATTTTATCGAAGTAGTTGGTGTGCCCACCCTGGATTACAACATTATTATCAAGAACAAAAGAAAGCAGCACTGCTTTTTTTGCCCATTGATGAACAACCCATTCACTGTCAATCTTCTCGGCAATACGAAGTTGTCCGCTATCCAGTTGCCAGATAACATTTTCAACGGCTTCTTTTAATTCCTTGTTGGCGGCGTTCGTATCGATCTCTGCACGGTTATCAAATGCATCATTAATAAAATTTTCTAAATCACTCATGTCATGTTTCCTAATATGTATTTTCTATAAAAGTTTTAATTCTGTTTGCTGCTTCAATGCATTCTTCAAGTTCAGCGACAAGTGCGATCCTGACATGGTTAGTGCCGGGATTTATGCCATCGACTTCACGGGACAAATAGGAGCCGGGTAGTACTTTTATATTTTCTCTCGTATAGAGGTTTCTTGCAAAGTCAGTATCCGAACCAGGGAGCTCCGGCCATAAGTAAAAACTCGCATCCGGCTCAGATACAGGGAAAACCGGTTTTAAAATATCGCATACACGGTTAAATTTTTCCTTATATTTCTTTCTGTTATCCTTAACATGTGCCTCATCTTTCCATGCCACGATACTGGCTTTTTGTACATGTAATGGCATTGCGCAACCGTGATAGGTACGATATCGAAAGAATTCAGAGATTAAATTTTCATCACCGGCGACAAAACCTGAACGAAGGCCGGGGACGTTGGATCGTTTGGACAGACTGTGAAAAACGAGACAACGTTTATATTCTGAATTACCTGATTGATTTGCATATTCCAGCAATCCTTTTGGTGCCGCTTCATCCATGTATATCTCGGAATAACATTCATCCGATGCAATGATAAAATCATACTGTTCTGCTAATCGGAGTAACAGTTTTATCGATTCTTCATCAATAACTGCACCACTTGGGTTGCCTGGAGAACATAAGTAGATCAATTGGCAACGGTCCCAGACTTTTGTAGGTACAGATGAAAAATCAGGGATGTAGTTATTGTCTTTTGTGCAGTTTAAATAATAGGGTTCTGCTCCAGCTAAAAGAGCAGCGCCTTCATAGATTTGATAGAACGGATTGGGCATTGCAACCAAAGGAGATTCGTTGTTTTCTCCTATTAATGTCTGCACAATTGCAAACAGTGCTTCACGGGTCCCGTTAACAGGTAATATATTTTTTTCAGGGTCAATTGAATTTGTTGACAGATTAAAACGTTGACATAACCAATCACGAATCGCTTCACGCAAGGTTTCGATCCCGCGTGTTGTTGGATATACGGCTATATCGGAAAGATTATTATTCAGTTCATCCAGAATAAACTGGGGTGTAGGATGTTTGGGTTCGCCTATAGCCAGACTGATAAATGATTTATCTGTCGTCACATCACAATCAGCAAGTAAGTTTGCTAATTTTTCAAATGGATAGGTATGTAATTTTTCCAGTCCCGGATTCATTCGATATATTGTGTAATTTGATTGGCCAAAAAAACGGCTAAGTATATGCTATCGACCATGTTAGCCCAACACAGATCCCCATTTTTTCCAGCTTTATCTTGCGTCACTGCGGCGATCCTTTGGGGGATATTGTGGTATCCATTGAGATTACTCGAGGAAATGGGGGTCCCTGGTTTATGGGCAACCTTGCTAATATATTGTTCGGCCATGATCTTCGTTGTTCCATTTTGTTGGCAAAGAAGAAAAGGTTTTTTCCTAAATAAAACGGAATACTTCCTGCTTTCCTTGTTCGCCGGCTGGACCAATCTTGCCTTTATACTGGCCATGCTGGAAGGAGAGGTCGTACGAGTCTTAATGTTGTTTTATCTGTCCCCTGTCTGGGCCATCATCCTTGCGGTTTTTATTTTGAACGAAAAGCTGGCATCTTCGAGTGTTGTCGCGTTATTGGTTGCCTTGGTTGGGGCTGTCTTGATGTTGTGGAACCCTGACTTTTTTTCAATAGGATTTAATCTTGCCGATATATACGCGATTACTTCAGGAATGGCGTTCGCCATGACCAATATTGTTGTTCGAAGGATTGGCGAAGTGCCCTGGAGTTTAAAAATTGGTATAGCATGGCTTGGCGTAATCGTATTAACTGTTATTGGCATTGTTTTTTCACAGATGCCATTGCCGGAACTCTCAAGGAATTCTATTTCATTAGCATTTTTTGTAGGTTTTCCGTTTATGTTGTTAATGACATGGACGGCACAATACGGTGTCACTTATCTGCCTATTCAACGTTCCTCTGTCATTTTTTTGCTTGAAATTGTAGCGGGTGCTGTATCAGCGGCATTTTTGACAAATGAGATAGTGAGTAGTCGGGAATATCTTGGGGGTATATTGATTATCTCAGCCGGATTGTTAAGTGTATTTAAGCAAAAAAGCGCTGACTCACTGTCTTAATTGTTCGTTCCTGACCCAAACTTGTTGTATCCTTTGCGCCCTTTGCATTTTACGTTTTGAATTTAATGGAAATAGGTCATTGTGAGTAAAAAAATCCTTATATTGCCCGGTGATGGTATCGGCCCTGAAATCGTGGCACAGGCAGAAAAAGTATTGTCGTTCCTGATTAACGAACGCGGTATATCTTTTGAACTCGAACATGGTTTGATTGGGGGCAGTGCGATTGATGAAGCAGGAGTGCCTCTTCCGGATGACACCCTGAATAAGGCAAAAGCAGCAGATGCTGTTCTACTTGGAGCTGTGGGTGGGCCTAAATGGGAAACTATTGAACGTTCGATTCGACCGGAACGCGGATTATTGGCGATTCGTTCGGAATTAGGTTTATTTGCCAACCTGCGTCCAGCCGTCTTGTTTCCACAATTAGCGAATGCCTCGACCCTGAAAGCCGATGTGGTCAGTAATCTCGATATTATGATTGTCAGGGAACTGACTGGAGGGATTTATTTTGGCGAACCACGTGGTATTCGCACACTGGATGATGGGCAGCGTCAGGGATTCAATACACTGGTATATAAAGAAAATGAAATTGAGCGTATTGCCCGTGTAGCCTTTGATGTAGCCGGTAAACGTAATAATCGTGTTTGTTCTGTTGATAAGGCAAATGTACTTGAAGCGACGGAATTATGGCGTGAAGTTGTGACTGAAGTCGCAAAGGATTACCCGGATATCGAACTACAACATATGTATGTTGATAACGCGTCGATGCAATTGGTTCGTGCACCAAAACAATTTGATGTTATCGTTACAACAAACATGTTCGGCGATATTCTGTCGGATCTGGCTTCCATGTTGACAGGTAGTATCGGAATGTTGCCTTCGGCTTCTTTGGCAAGTGATGGTAGTGGTATGTATGAACCCATACATGGTTCTGCCCCTGATATAGCAGGACAAAATATAGCGAACCCATTGGCAACTATCCTGTCACTATCCATGTTATTAAGGTATTCCTTGTCTGAAATTGAATTGGCCGATCAAGTTGATCAAGCTGTTAGTCAGGTATTAACGGATGGTTTAAGAACAAAGGATATCTATTCAGATGGAACGACTTGTGTGAGTACGAATGAGATGGGTGATGCTGTAGTTAACGCATTAGCTCAGTTGAACTAGTTATATTGTAATCA